>CABZUC010000005.1 GCA_902528805.1 uncultured Alphaproteobacteria bacterium | reverse complement strand
GAAAATGCTTATTCAAATCCATTACCACATGTCTTAATACTAACTGCTATTGTGGTTGGTGTTGCAACTTCAGCACTGGGATTAGCGTTAGTGCTACAAATCTACAGGAACTACGAAACAATCGAAGAAAAAGAAATACAGTCTTTGGAGTTAAAGTCAGATAAATAAATGTTTAATTTATTTTTAGATGATGCTGCTGCATTGGTAGTGGTTTTACCTCTACTAATTTCAGCAATTATTGCTTTCATGCCATCAAAAATATGGCCTTGGATTATTTCACTTGTCACTTTAGTTTTACATTTGGTTTTATCTTTACACCTTCTAAAAGAAATTTCTATTTCAGGTTTAATAATATACGAGTTTGGAAATTGGGAACCACCATGGGGGATTTCTTTCAAAATAGATGGAGTCAACATTGGGCTTCAATTGTTGTTTTCAATTTTTGCTTTGATATCAACATTTTATTCTAGAAAAATATTTTTAAGTGAAATTGATTCTAGGGACTCCGGAAAAGCTTACTCTTTGTGGTTGTTGGCAATTGGAAGTTTAAACGGGATTATCTTAACCAACGATATTTTTAATTTATTTGTTTTTTTAGAAATATCTGCATTAGCTTCTATTTCCTTAATCGCATTGGGTGCAGGTCAAAATAGAAAAGCGTTATTAGCGGCATTTAATTATCTAATTATCGGAGCTATCGGTGCTACATTTTATGTAATTGGAGTAGGTTTTGCTTATGCAATGACAGGAACGTTAAATATGAATGATCTCGTCATTCAGCTGGCTCAATATTCTGACGGCCAGTTAGCTATCTTTGCCGGAATGTCATTTATGCTTATTGGACTTATGGTAAAAGCTGCAATTTTTCCTGTCCATATTTGGTTACCCCCTGCATATAGTTATGCTCCCTCAGCTGTTTCAACTCTTTTGGCTGCATTAGCCACAAAAACAATTCTTTATTTTTTTGTGAGACTTTTGTACGAGGTATTCATAATATATCCAAGTTACTTAAGCTTATTTTTAGATTTTGTTTTATATCCTTTATCTTTACTCGCTATATTTATCGGAACTTTGATAGCTATATATCAAGATGATATAAAAAAACTTTTGGCATTTTCCTCAATTGCTCAGATAGGTTATATAACTCTGGCTTTTAGTCTTAAAGACCATAGTGGTATTACTTCAGGTTTTATTCATATATTTAACCATGCTTTAATTAAAGGAGGTTTGTTTATGGCTGTTGGTTACTTTGCTATTCTTCAAAAGGATAGGGTGACCCTTACTAGTTTAAAAGGTTTTGGCTACAAATACCCAATAACTTCATTTGCTTTATTAATTTGTGGACTATCTTTAATTGGATTGCCTTTAACTAATGGCTTTATTTCAAAATTGTATTTATTTCAAGCTCTTTACACAAACCAGATGTACTTTTCAATCGCTTTGGTAGCGGTAAGTTCAGCATTAGCTGTTGCATACTTTTGGAAAATAGTGGAACAGATGTGGTTTTCTGAAATCAAATTTAAATTAGAAAAAGAGGATGCTTATATTTATTTACCAATATGGATAATTACAGTCTCTATCATTGTTTTTGGAATATATTCATCACCAATAATAGAATTTTCTAACTTGTCTGCAGACTATCTAATATCAGGTTATCAAAATTGAGTAATTCTTTTTTAATCATACTGGGTATTATTACCCCATTATTTGCAGCATTATTTTCTTATGTCTGTAGATATAATAATAATTTAAGAGACTCTTTTGGTATAATAGGTGGTCTAGTAACCTTTCTAATTAGTTTAAAAATTTTTCATGGCATACAAAATAACGAAATATTTCAAATAACTTTTTTTACACTTTTTGATGGAGTTGATTTTACTTTTAAAGTTACCGCTCTTGGATCTATTTTTAGTTTAGTAGCCTCATCTCTTTGGATACTGGCTTCTATTTATACTATAGGTTATATGAGAGGAGCTGGTGAAAAAAATCAAACAAGATTTGTAATTTTTTATTCAATTGCAATCCATGCTGCACTGGCAATAGCTTGGTCTGGAAATCTTCTAGTCTTATTTATTTTTTATGAAATATTAACATTTTCAACTTTCCCTTTAGTTGGACATAAACAAAATACTGAGTCACAATCTGCAGGACGACTTTATTTATCAATTTTAGTCGGCACTTCTTTAATATTTTTCTTACCAGCTATATTTTGGATTTGGCTTGAAACAGGGACTCTGGATTTTCAAGATGGAGGAATATTGATAAATCAGTTTCCAGCAGAGTATCTTTCTCTTCTAATAGCCATGCTTGTATTTGGAATTGGTAAAGCAGCGATTATGCCAATTCATCGATGGTTACCGGCAGCAATGGTGGCACCAACTCCAGTTTCTGCTCTACTTCATGCAGTAGCTGTTGTAAAAGCTGGTGTTTTTAGCTTTCTTGTAGTTATTGTTTATATAGTAGGTCCTGAATTCTTGCTTCAAACAAAAAGCTCAGATTGGTTAGTTTGGTTAGCATGTTTTACAATTATGGCATCCAGTATCATTGCAATTACAAAAGATGATTTAAAAGCTAGATTAGCTTATTCTACTATTAGTCAACTTTCTTATATAATTCTTGGAGCCGCTTTGGCTTCATCACTAGCGTTAAAAGGAGCTTCCTTTCATATAATTACTCATGCTCTGGGTAAGATAACTTTGTTTTTTTGTGCTGGTGCTATTTATGTAACAGCCCACATTAAAAAAGTAAGTGAACTAAAAGGTATGGGTTTTAAATTACCATTGATATTTTTTGCTTACACTTTAGGAGCTCTATCAATTATCGGGGTTCCTCCATTTATAGGTTCATGGAGCAAATTTTATTTAATAATGGGTTCTATTGAAAGAGAATTTATTGTTGTTGCTATAATTTTAGGCATATCTTCACTTTTGAATATTTATTATTTATTACAACCAGTTGTAATGGGATTTACTCAAACCTCTAGAAGAGAAGTAAAGTTAACTAAAGCTCCTTTAACTGTTTGGCCACCAGTAATTACCGGATTGAGCTGTTTAATATTCTTTTTCTATGCAAACTATTTCTTAAATAATGTAAGCGGAGTAATAGTGATTTAAATGAAAAAGAATGATTTAACAAGTATGGGTAAAAGTTTTACAAAGTACATACTTATCATTGGGGCACTCTTAATTCTTTTAGATTTTACATTCCATAGACATGAATATTTTTCATTTGCTGAGATTTATGGTTTTCCAGCTTTTTTTGGATTTATAAGTTTTGTTTTTATCGTTTTGTTAGGAAAGTGGTTAAGAAAATTCTTAATGAGAAAAGAGGACTATTATGATCAGTAACATTATCCCAGGTTTAATAATGATACTCACTTCATTCTTATTACCAACAATACCACAATATTTTAGACACCCTGCAATGTTACTTTCGGTGGGTTTGTCAGCTTTATCATTATTCAATGGTTATGGAACTTTTTTAGAGTGGGATGTACTTGGATTAAATTTAATATTATATCAATCTGATAGCTTAACTTTTCCATTTTCTATTATTTTTCATATTGCAGCTGTTCTAGTCATTATCTTTAGCTGGCATAGTAAAAACTTAATGGAGCATATGGCGACACTCGCTTATGCTGGTTCAGCGATAGGTGCACTTCATGCTGGTGACTTCTTTAGTTTATTTATATGGTGGGAAGCCACGGCTCTAACTTCAGTTTTTATAGTATTTGCAGGAAATACTAAAGCAGCAAGAGACGCAGCCATGAGATATTTGATTATTCAAGTCTCCTCAGGTGTATTGCTTTTAATTGGAGCATGTTTGTTGTTGTATCAAACTGGAAATCACAACTTAACTGTTTTAGATCTGACTACAGATTTTGGAATTTTTATATTTATTGCTTTTGGAATTAAAGCTGCCTTTCCCTTTTTAAATGGCTGGTTACAAGACTCATATCCTGAGTCTTCTGTTACGGGTACAGTGGCGTTATCGGCATTTACAACAAAACTAGCTATTTATGCATTAGCCAGAACGTTCCCAGGCACAGACTCATTGATTTGGATTGGAGCTATTATGACAGCGTTCCCTGTCTTTTTTGCTGTAATTGAAAATGATTTAAGAAGGGTTTTATCTTTTAGTCTAAATAATCAATTAGGTTTTATGGTAGTTGGTATTGGTATCGGAACTGAGCTATCACTTAATGGAACAGTGGCTCATGCATTTGTTCATATTATATATAAAGCCTTACTTTTTATGAGCATGGGAGCTGTTTTATATAGAGCAGGAACCACAAAAGCTTCAGAATTAGGTGGTCTATATAAATACATGCCCTTTACTACAATCTTTTGCATCATAGGTGCCATGTCTATTTCTGCCTTTCCATTGTTTAGTGGTTTTGTAGCGAAGTCTTTAATCATGTCCTCTTTAGGAGGTATGGGTATGGTTTTAATTTATTTTGTATTATTTTTTGCATCTGCAGGTGTGTTAGAGCACTCGGGAATAAAGATACCTTATTTTGCATTTTTTGCGCATGAGAGAAAATCAAAAGTGAAAGAAGCACCCATTAATATGCTTATAGCGATGGGCATTGCAGCTTTTTTATGCATTGGAATTGGAGTTTTTCCTAAATACTTATATCAGATACTTCCATACACAGTTGAGTACCAACCATATACGATAGACCATGTTATAAGTCAGCTTCAACTTTTAGTTTTTGCTATTATTGCGTTTCTATTTCTCGTTAAATTTAAGCTTTATCCTTCAGAGATTAAATCTACTGTATTAAACTCTGATTGGTTTTATAGAAAAATGCTCCCCGGTATAGGAAAACCACTATTTAAAAAAATAGGTTTGTTAACAGAATTTATTTACGAAAATTTAAGGTTTTTTTTCAGATTGATATTAAATAAATCTCATAAATTTAGTAATTCATCGTATATAAAAGTAACAACACCTAGTTTTGCAGGAACAATTCTCATATCAATATTATTTATAATGCTGCTAATTGTATTGTTATAATTATTTTTTTATTTTTGAGGACTCAAGCTTGATAGCCTCTTGGATAAAGATTTGCCATATCCTCACTATAATTTCAGGATCAATTTTATTTCTTTTTGCCTTTGATTGAACAGATTTCAAAATATGAGTAATTCTTTCGTGGTCAATTATTTCATCTTTACTCTTTTTTAATTTAGTAACTTTATGAATTTCCTTAAATCTATCTCCAATTAATTCAATAATTTTATTATCAATATTATCAATATCTTTCCTTACTTTTTTAAGATCATCCATATTATTTTTTTTAGCCATTTTTGATTATTACTGTAAATTAAATTTATATGAATTTTAAAAATACTAAACATAAAGTTGCTGTATTCTGTGGTTCAATGTATGGATCAAATAAAAAATTTAAAGAATTAACTATTATAGTAACTAAATACTTGGCCCAAAATAATTATGATATTGTTTATGGAGGCGGGGATAATGGATTGATGGGTGTTGTAGCTAACACAGCTTTAAAATATAATTCTCATGTAACTGGCATTATCCCTTCTTTCCTTGATAAACGTGAAAATATCCACTCTAAAATTAATAAAATTTATGTGACTAAAACAATGGAACAAAGAAAAAAAAAGTTTCTACAAATATCAGATAGCTTCGTAGCCTTACCTGGAGGAGGAGGTACAATTGAGGAAATAAGCTTAGTTGTAAGTGCACTTCAATTAGGAGTAATCAAGAACAAAAAATGTTTAATATTTAATTATGAAAATTATTGGAATGACATAATCAATCAATATAAAAAAGTTGTGAATGCTAAGTTTGCATACAAAAATTTTAAAGATTTATTTTTAGTATGTAATAACCTTACTGAATTTAAAGAGATCTTTTAATTATGTTTTAAATAATTTAACCAATTTCTCAACTCTCTATTCCGGATATTATCATTTAATAAAGATTGACTATAGCTATTAACATTCGGTTTTTTGTAATCCTCGATTAGATTAGTAATTTGATTTTTAGTGAATATTTTTTCTTTGAGTAAAATACTTTTTCTTGCCTTAAGAATTTTGCCAGTATATTTAAAATTAAATTCAGGATGATATTGGGTGCCCCAAAAATTTTTAGTTACTAGAGACTGAATCGAAAAATGATTATCAGAGAGAATTTTTGAATTGTTTGGTTTTTGAGAAATATGGTCTAAATGTGAGGCAAAAGCATCAAACACTGATGGTTTATTAGTATACATTGGGTGTATCTTACCAAACTTGTTAATGCTGATATTATAGGCTATTCCAATCTCCCTTCCTTTAGGGTTTTTTTTAACTGCTCCATTATTTGTAACTGTATAAAGTTGCATTCCCCAACAACTTCCAAACATATTTATTTTTAATTCTGACATTTTTTTCATTAAAGAAATTTGATTTTTAATCTCTCGAGTATTGTCATAAATATTAAGGCTAGAACCAGTCCATACTACTCCTCTAAATGACTTTATGAAGTTTTCTTCGTATATCTTATTTAAGTCCATTGATGGATAAATAAATGTAGTTCTTATATTTGGATTTATGCTTTTTAACTGATCTCTATAAAATTCACAGATTGGTTGTAATTTATGTTTTGCTAGCTTACCCCATCCGTTTTTATCGTATCCATTAACTATTAGTAAATTCATTCATATTTAATATATTTAGATTATCTAGATGTCAGCATTTATCTACAAATCAATTTCTGTTCTTTTTTTTGTTTTAATGAGTGTGTGTATCAAAGCTACTGGAGATAATTTACCATTGTTTGAAGTAGTTTTTTTTAGAAGTTTTTTTGCTCTTATTCCACTGTTTTTAGTTATTTTTTATTTTAATTTAAAAATCAATTCTATAAATAACTACAAACTTCACTTTTTAAGAGGCTTAGTAGGCATTGCTGCCATGTCATTATTCTTTATATCCTTAAGGTATGTACCATTAATTGAAATGCAAACTATTAGCTACTCCTCAGTTTTTTTTATATCAATATTATCAATTTTTTTCTTAGGAGAAAAAATTGGTTATAGAAGAGTAATTGCAATTATTGTGGGTTTTATAGGAGTAGTAATTATTTTAAAACCAGATGTTAATTTATTTAGTAATTATTCTGTTTTACCTCTTTTAGCTAGCATTTTTCTATCAATGGCTGTCATAATTTTAAAAAAAATACTATTAACCAATAATAATATATTGAGTGTTTGGACTTTTACACTTTTTGCCACTTTATTCAGTTTATTCTTTTTTAATGATGATTGGATTTGGCCTAATAATTTTGATTTGGTTCTTTTAATTGCATCCGGCATTTTAGGTTTTGTGGCACAGCTTTGTCTCTCCAAATCTTTTCAACTAGCAGATGCTTCCGTATTAGCACCTCTAGATTTTACATCTGTAATATGGGCTTTTTTAATTGGATATATTATCTTTGGAGAATTTCTTTCAAGAGAAGTATTGTTAGGGGGGCCATTAATATTATTATCTGTGGGATATATTTTTTATCGTGAGACAGTTCTTCGTAAAAAAATTGTTTTAGGCAGTAACAAACAATTCTAATTAAAGTTTAGACAGTACATTTTTTTTTTGATACTAAAAACATATGGATTATCTACATACAATGGTTCGTGTCAGTGATATTGATCAGTCAATTGATTTTTATTGCAATAAATTAGGCTTGGTAGAATTTTCTAGAAAAGAAAGTGAGAAGGGACGTTTTACTTTAATTTTTCTTTGTGCTCCTGGCGATAAAAATACAGCAGAAAGTGAAAAAAAACCCCTTTTGGAATTAACATATAATTGGGACAAGGAAGAGTACCAAGGTGGTCGAAATTTTGGACATCTTGCTTTTAGAGTAGATAATATTTATCAAGTTTGTGAAAATCTTATTAAAAATAACGTAGTAATAAATAGACCTCCAAGGGATGGTTATATGGCGTTTATTAAATCACCAGACGGTATTTCCATTGAGTTACTTCAAAAGGGTGAGAGTCTTGAAATCAAAGAACCTTGGTCAAGTATGGAAAATAATGGTTCTTGGTAAATTATATCTCAGAGAGTTTTTTTTCTATATCTTCTCTAGTTAAATTACCATTATTTTGAGATATCACCTCTAAAGCCTTACGAATGATATCTTCATCCCCTGGCTCCTCTAGATCAGATAAGATTATCTCTCTGAGTAATTCTGAATTATCAGATTGTCCAATATCATCAAGAATGAATTGAGCAAAAACTTTATTTCTAGAATTTCTCTTTTCAAATTCAGTTTGCTCTTTTTGACTTTGTTCTGCTTCAAAAGCCTTTTGTCTATCTTTAAATTTATCCATAGTTAATTATTTCATAGTTGGCATGTTGAGTGAAGCCCCTGCGACATCATCTGGCCATCTTGATGTTATAGTCTTTCTTTTGGTATAAAAGTTAATTCCTTCTTCTCCATGCATTCCATGACCACCAAATATTGAGCCTTTCCAGCCACCAAAAGTATAAAATGACATAGGCACTGGTATAGGAATATTGATACCAACCATCCCAATTTGGACATTCTTCATAAAATTTCTTGCGAATGCCCCATTAGATGTGTAAATGGAAGTTCCATTTCCAAATTTATGCTTATTTATTAAGTTCAAAGCATCTTCAAAGTTGTTCATATTCAACACAGATAAAACAGGTCCAAATATTTCCTCTTTGTAAATGGACATGTCTTCACTAACGTCATTAAATATTGTAGGACCAACAAAATTACCATTTTCATAACCTTGTAGACTAATCCCCCTACCATCTAGTTCTAATTTTGCACCTTCTTCAACTCCTTTTTCAATATATGACAGAACTTTTTGTTTGTGTTCTTTTGTAATGAGTGGTCCCATTTCACTTTGTGGGTCTAAAGACTCTCCAACTTTAATTTTATTAGCTTTCTCTTTTAATAAATCCATAAATGGTTTTTGGATTTTACCAATAGGCATAGCTACTGAAGTTGCCATGCAACGTTCACCCGCAGATCCAAAAGCAGCCCCAATTAATCCATTTACTGCATCCTCTAAATTTGCATCTTCCATTATTAGCATATGGTTTTTTGCACCACCAAGAGCTTGAACTCTTTTATTTGTTTTTGAACACTCAGTGTAAATATACTTAGCGACAGGTGTTGACCCAACAAAACTTACAGAAGAAATATCTTCGCATTGAAGAATTAGATCTACAACATTTTTATCACCATTTACTACTGTAAGAATATTATCAGGAAGACCTGCCTCGCTCATTAATTCAGCAAGTTTCAAAGAGCATTGAGGAACTTTTTCAGAGGGTTTAAGCATAAAGGCATTCCCACATGCAATTGATAATGGAAACATCCACATTGGAACCATAGCTGGGAAATTAAAAGGTGTTATTCCTGCACAGATTCCTAAAGGTTGTTTAATATCAAACAAATCTACGTTTGTGCCAACGTTAATTGAGTGATTTCCTTTCAACAAATGTGGTATACCGCATGCAAAGTCAACTACTTCAAGACCTCTTTGTAAAGATCCTTTTGCATCAGAAAATACTTTACCATGTTCTTCAGAAATGATTTTTGCAATCAAATCAAAATTTTTTTCAATTAAAACTTTAAACTTAAATAAAATATCACTTCTCTTTGTAATAGGAGTATTGGCCCATACAGATTGAGCTGATTTCATTTTACTAATTATTTTTTCAAACTCATTTCTAGTGGTTTTTGGTACATGTGCATATTCCTCACCCGTACTAGGGTTATATAATTTTATAAACTCTTCTGAATTACTAGATAATCCCTTAGAGTCAAAGAAATTTTCAATTATTTTCATGTGATGTTTTTATTATTAAATTTGTTTTTAGTAAAGATAATTGATTTATTTTAACTCATTTGTTATGATAAAGACTTTAAGGGGTGCTGAAAGGCTGAGAAAGGTAATACTTAACCCTCGAACCTGATCCAGGTAATTCTGGCGTAGGAAGTTTCCCTTAAATACTTTTAACAATTTATACAAATTTAATGGAAATTATTTTTTTAATATTATTAGGACTAATTTTTACTGCATCATTTATATTTTTAAAAAAAAATGAATTATCAGATGATAAATTTGTTATTAAAAATAAATATAACATATTTTTCTCAACTTCTTCTTTTGTATCATCAGCATTAGGTTTTTGGATAATTTTTTCACCAGCAGCGGCAGCTACTTGGGGAGGAATGGGCAATGTCATTGGTTATGCTCTAGGTGCTGCAATGCCTTTAATTTTATTTATATTTATAGGAAAATACGTAAGAAAAGTATTTCCAAATTCGTCGGGCTTTCATGATTGTATTGAAAATAGATTTGGTAAAAGTTTATCACACTTTGTCATAATAGTTTCGTTAATTTACATGACAGTGTTTTTAATAGCTGAGATTACAGCTATCTCAAAGTTCTTTAATTTTTTAAATGGTACCTCTTATTGGATTTCTTCAATGATAATTATATTAATAGCTTTATCATACGTTCTAATTGGCGGTCTATCAGCAACAATATTCACAGATTTAATTCAATTTATATTTATTATAGGAATTTGTTTGTTTTTAGTTTTTAAAATTCCATTCCAAGAGTTTTCGGACAATACTTCTTTTATGACCGAAAATGCACACTTATTCGACTTTAATAATCAATTTTTATGGATTACGGGTTTAACTTTTTTAATTGCGGTTACATTTACTAATCTTTTTCACCATGGTAATTGGCAAAGAATTTATGCTGCTAAAGATGATAACACACTAAGTATAAGCTTAATTATATCTACTTTAATTATATTTATAATTGTTTATTTCATTGGATATTCTGGATTGGTATCAATTTCACTTTACTCAATGGACGATCCTGACTTAACTTTTGTAAAACTTTTTGGGCTACTGGAAACCTCGTTTATAAAATATATATTTGTAATATTGGCTGCTTCACTAGTATTGAGCAGTATCGATACTTTAATAAATGCAATAAATTCTCAGATTGTCTCGCTTAGCAAGAGTTATTCTTTTAAATCCTCCTTAAACATATACTTTATTATAGTTTTTTTAGTGGCAGTTTTTATACTATCTTCACAGGGTTACAATGTCTTGTACGTATTTCTAATTGCTGATTTAATTTGTTGTTGTTTAGTTTTACCTTTTTTGCTGGGTTTGTTTGGTTTTAATATCTCTATCAAACAAATTTACATAATATCGTTTTTGAGTTTACTACTGGGAGTATTAATATTTCCTGATCCCTCATTTAGTAAAAATATAATGAGTGATTTTTTAAATATTAATTTAACATTTATCAATAATTATAAATTATTTTCATCATTTTTAGTGCCAATTTTATTTTCGACAATATTGACACTATTGATGAAAAAGAAAGGAGTATGATGGAACATATTTATAATGATTTAAAAAACCTACGGGAAAAAGGAGCGCTCGTGCATTGTATAACTAATTACGTGGCAATGAACATTAATGCGAACACGCTCTTATCAATTGGAGCATCTCCGTTGATGTCTCATGCTAGAAGTGAACTTGGAGAAATAGCTGCCATTTCGTCTTGTTTAGTTAATAATATTGGAACGCTAGATGACAATTGGAGACCTAGCTTTTTAGAGGCTTCTAAATTCTACGTTGAACAAGAAAAACCAATCATACTAGACCCTGTTGGCTCAGGTGCGAGTAAATTAAGAACCCAAACTTGCCTTGACATAATTAATGGTTCCAAAAAATTAATCATCAGAGGGAATGCGTCTGAAATTCAATCACTAGTTGATCAAAATAAAATTTCTTCAAAGGGCGTAGATTCTTCAATTGAAAGCCACGCTGCTATTGAGTCTGGTAAAATTTTATCTAAAGAGAATGATTGTGTAGTATTTATAAGTGGTGGAGATGATTTTATTATTTACC
Source organism: uncultured Alphaproteobacteria bacterium (assembly GCA_902528805.1). GTDB lineage: Bacteria > Pseudomonadota > Alphaproteobacteria > HIMB59 > HIMB59 > HIMB59. Next base: position 23,558 of record CABZUC010000005.1, on the reverse strand, counting down.
ATGATAAAATTACAAAAATATCTAACGGATCAAGTATAATGACAAAAGTTACAGCTATTGGCTGTTCTCTATCGTGTATTGTTGGAGCATTTGCCGCTGTTGGAGAAAGTTTATATAAATCAGCCATAAGTTCTGCAGCTATTTTTTCAATTGCAGGAGAACTCGCAGCATCAAAATCTGAAGGCCCAGGTGATTTTCAAGTAAATTTCTTAAACAAATTAAATAATATTACTGAAAAAGAAATTTTAGATAATTTAAAAATCACTAGTGTTTAAATTTTGTTTTGTTACTGATGATAAACTTACTCCCCTGAGTAAATTAGACAATTATTTAAAAATAATATTTGAAAGCAAGGTTGATTGTATTCAACTAAGGTTTAAGAGTTTAAAAACAATTGATTTATACAATTTAGGAAAGGATTTAAAAAAGGATTGCGTTAGGTTTAAAAAAACTCTTATTGTCAATGATCGTGTGGACATTGCAAAATCGATAAATGCTCATGGAGCACATGTTGGTATGGATGATTTACCTTATAATCAAGCCAGGAAAATATTAGGGAAAAAATCAATAATTGGAGTTTCAGCAAGTAATAAAGTTGAATTTGCAAAGGTAAAAAAGTTAAAAGGTGTCAGTTATATAGGTGTTTCTGCTTTCTCATCGAATACAAAACAAGAAATGAAAAATTATTTTGGTCTAGGTGGTCTCAAAAATTGTGCCAAAGCAACAAAAATTCCATTAATAGCAATAGGCGGTATTAAAGTTAATGATGTTAATAATATACTAAAACTAAAAATACATGGTGTCGCAATGATATCCTCTTTATTAAAAGGAAATATTAAAGATAATTGCTCTCAAGTAAGTAAGATCATAAAAAGATATGAAAAAATATAAAACTGTATTAACTATTGCAGGTTCTGACTCGTCAGGTGGTGCTGGAATCCAAGCAGATATAAAAACTATAACATATTTTAAATGTTATGCGATGTCAGTAATCACTGCTCTAACAGCACAAAATACTCAAGAGGTAAAAAGTATTTTTAATACAACTCCCAAATTTATCAAAGAACAACTCAATACTACTTGTAACGATATTAAACCTGACTCAATCAAGATTGGAATGCTAAGTGATAAAAAAATTATTCAAGAGATATCAAAATTTATAGAAAATTCTAAAATTTCAAATGTTATATTAGATCCTGTGATGGTATCAACCTCAGGTTTTTTATTAATAAAAAAAAGTGCTATTTCTAGTTTGGTAAAAAATTTAATAACCAAGTCATTGATAATTACACCTAATTTAAAAGAAGCTGAACTTCTTACAAATACTAAAATTAAAACAAAAAACGATATGATTAAAGCTATAGAAATACTTCAAAATATAGGTGCAAAAAATATTTTGATTAAAGGTCTTATTAAAGAGAAAAAAATCTATGATTGTTTATTCTTACAGAAAAACAAGGAGATACATTTTTTTATGTCTAATATCATTAATAGCAAAAATACTCATGGAACAGGTTGCACATTATCATCGGCTATCGCTTCTAATATTGCCTTAGGTAATAATATTTTAAAGTCTGTAAAAATATCAAGAAACTATATAAAAAAAGCCATATATAAGGGTAGTTTTTACAAAATTGGTAAAGGAAGTGGCCCAGTCTATCATTTTTAACTTTTATTTTACTCAAATTGCTTTAAAAGATTTATCAATATTTAGGCTTATTATTTGAATACCATTTAAAAAAATCTCATAAAAATTTTAAACGACATTTGGATATACTAAATATTTATTACTTAAGAAAGGACTATAAATGACTACTGGAACAGTGAAATGGTTTAACCCAAAAAAAGGATATGGGTTTATTGCCCCTGATGGAGAAGATAAAGATATCTTTGTTCATATCACAGCTGTTCAACAAGCAGGATTAGACCGCCTCGATGAAGGCGATAAAGTCGAATTTGAAATTGTTGAAGACAAAGGCAAATCCAAAGCAGATCAGTTGAAAAAAGTTTAATTGATATTGCGAATACTTTTTATTTTATCGTAGGCTTGATTTATCTCGGATAGTCTGTCTTCAGATTTAATGATTAATTCTTGAGGGACACCCTGGGCACTTAATTGATCAGGGTGTAACTCTTTACTAAGCTCAATCCATTTCTTTCTAATCTCGCCGTCTGTTGCCTCTTTATTAATTCCTAGTACCTTGTATGGATTTATTTGTTTGTCCAGCCACAAAGTTTTAATGCTCTCATATTGGGTTTTAGTTAGGCCAAAGTAATTAGCACAATTCTCTATATAATTTATTTCAGGATCACTTATCTCCCCATCTGCCTCTGCTATATAAAATAAAAGATTGATGACTTGTTCAAGTACTTGTGGTTGTGCTCTAAATAACATCCCAAGTTGTTTCGCGTATTGATGAAAATCATCTGAAGTTTTTTTTGCTTCATTAAAAATTTTACCAACATCGCTTTGAAAGTCAGGAGGTATTTTAAATTTTTCTCTAAATGCTTTAACCTCATCTGAGGTAACTTGGCCATCTGCCTTAGCTAATTTTGCCGCTAATATTATAATTCCAATTGTAATAATTTCTTGAGGGGACTGTATACCTATGCTTTCATTGGTATTTTGCCTTCTTATTTTATCTACACTATGTCCTGCAATAACACCTAGTAATGCACCAATCGGACCACCTAAAGCAAATCCAAATGTGCCAGCAAGTAATTTCCCCCAAATACTCATTTAAAAAAATTTAATATATTTTTATATCTTTCAAATTATTTTAACCACTGATTAACTTTATTATGGTCTTTGAGTGTAGCTTCATTGCCATGTGCAAAATGTTTGCTCATGTCAGGGTAATACTTAAAAGAAATTGGTTTTCTTCCCATAGCTACTGCCATTTCTCTCACATGATGAGGGTCTGCTCCACAACAAATACCAATAAAGTTTACATTTAACTCCATACAGTTTTTCGTAAATTCGGCCATTTCAAATCTATTACATGTAAGTCCATCTAAAGCTATATGAGAGACGTTCCCATCAATACAGCCACAATTTGGATCTTTGATATACATATGCGTAGGGTACTCTTCATTAGTTCTGTAAGGAACAGGCAATGCTGCAACATGACAAGATACTTGTTTTCTAACATCAGGAAGTAATTTCATCATCATATCTGGTCCTCTGTAACAATTAAGTCCAACAACATCAGCTCCATGATCCTCTAAAATTTTACAAGCTTCAGCTGCTGTATGACCATCTCTGGTTTTATCTCCTTTGTGTATCGCCAAATTCACAACTGCAATTAAACCAGCATTCTTTATTTCTTTGAGAGCAATTTTAGCCTCCTCAGTCCAACTAATCGTCTCCGCGATAATAAAATCAACATTATCTTCTTTAGCCCAAGCAATTTGTTCAGCAAACATTTTTTGACAGTCAATATGGGATTGTTTGTTGTTTGGGTCATAAATATTTGTGTTAGCAACATTTCCTGCAATCATTAAGTCTAAATCGGGAAATTCATTTGCAGCATCTTTTGCAATTTTTAAAGCATTTTTTTGAAGAGGTTCTAGTAACTCTTCTTTGCCTATTAGTCGAAGTTTTTCACGATGGCCGTAGTATGTAAAAGCTTGGACAACATCACTACCAGAACGAATAAACTCACGGTGAAGCTGAGTGACTACCTCTGGATGCTCAAGAACAACTTCAGGTACATAAGAACCTGCTTGAAGATAACCCCTTCTTTCCATCGCAAAAAGATATCCCTCAGCACATAAAATAGGCCCTTTGTTTAATCTCTCTATAAGGTCCATTTCAATTCCCCCAATTAAATTTTTATGATAATTATTATTACTTTCATAAGTAATTTCTATTGAAAAATTAAGTTTAAACTATGAATTATGTAAATAAAATTAAGGCACTACCTATCTGGAAAGGTAATATATCTTTAAATCCCCTAGAAGGAGGAATTACAAATTATAATTATTTAGTCAAAGATGGTTCATCAGAATATGTAGTAAGAATGGGAGAGGATATTCCTGAGCATTTAGTCTATAGATCTAATGAATTAAACGTAAGTAAAGCGGCTCATGCTATTGGGGTGTCCCCAAAATTGATACACTTTGAGCCGGGTGTGATGGTTTTTGATTATATTCAATGTAAAACTCTTGATCCTGAAACTGTTAAGATAAACCTTGATAAAATTATGCCCATCATTAAAAAAATTCATTTTGAAATGCCAAATCAATTAAATGGTCAGTCAACAATTTTTTGGGTTTTTTATGTAATTAAATATTATTCTAATTTTTTAATAAAAAATAACTCAAGTCATGTTTCAATAATTCAAGAACTAATTAAAAAATCAGAAACACTAGAGAAATTATCTTCTCCTAGGGATATAGTATTTGGCCACAATGATTTCTTGGCTGCAAATTTTTTAGATGATGGTTCAAAAATTTGGGTAGTTGATTGGGAATATGGTGGATTTAATGATCCATTATTTGATATTGGAGGCCTTGCTTCGAATAATGATTTTGATACTGAATTAGAAAACCACTGTTTAGAATTATATTATGATCAAAAACCATCAAAAGAACTTCTCATAAGATATAATGCAATGAAGGCAGCAAGTCTCCTTAGAGAAACGATGTGGAGCATGGTATCAGAGATTACTTCAAATTTAGAATTTGATTATTCTAAATACACTGAAGAAAACTTAACAAAATTTAATAACACGTTTGAAAGCCTTTAATGATTAAAAGTTCAAAAATTGTAATTATTGGTGGAGGTATAGTTGGTTGTTCTACAGCTTATCATTTGGCAAACTTAGGTTTAGAAGTTTGTTTAATTGAAAGTGGTAAACTTACAGCAGGGAGTACTTGGCACGCCGCAGGTTTAGTTGGACAATTAAGAACAAATGCAAATATTACTCAATTATTAGGTTACTCTGTAGATCTTTATGACAAATTAGAAAAAGAAACTGGTCTTAGCACAGGTTGGAAAATGAATGGCGGATTGAGGTTGGCATGTAATAAAGAGAGATGGCAAGAGGTATTGAGACAAACAACTACTGCCCATTCTTTTGGTCTTGAGATGGAGCTATTATCTCCTAAAGAAGCACAAGATTTATGGCCTATCATGAATATTGATGATGTATATGGAGCTGCATTTCTCCCAACAGATGGACAAGCTAATCCGACGGATATCTCTCAAGCTTTAGCTAAAGGAGCTCGTAACAAGGGAGCTAAAATAATTGAAGAAACCAAGGCTTCCAAAGTTGTAATTGAAGATGGAAAAATCATCGCAGTTGAGACAGATAAAGGAACTATTCAATGTGAAAAAATCGTTTGTTGCTGTGGTCAATGGACCAGACAGTTCGCTCAAACAGTAGGTGTTAATGTACCTTTGGTATCATTTCAGCATCAATATTTAGTAACTGAAAAAATAGATGGAGTTGAGTCTAGCTTACCTACCTTAAGGGATCCAGATCGTTTAATATATTTTAAAGAGGAAGTTGGAGGCTTAGCAATGGGAGGATACGAGCCTAATCCTTTGTCGTGGGCAGAAAAATCTGTTCCTGATAATTTTCATTTTTCTTTGTTAGACTCTGACTATGATCATTTTGAACAAATTATGAATAATGCTCTTGGTAGAGTTCCAAAATTAGAGACAGCAGGCATTAAAGAACTTATTAACGGTCCAGAAAGCTTTACTCCTGATGGAAATTTTATTTTAGGAGAGAGCCCAGAACTCAATAACTTCTATGTGGGCGCAGGTTTTAATGCATATGGTATTGCCGCAGGAGGTGGAGCAGGAATGGCTCTCGCCGAGTGGGTTACTAACGGTCGTCCCCCGTACGATTTATGGCCTGTTGATATTAGAAGATTTGGAAAACCCCATCAAGATTTAGAATGGGTGAGAAAAAGAACTTATGAAGCATACGCCAAGCACTACACCATGGCTTGGCCTTATGAGGAACATTCATCAGTTAGACAATTTAAAACATCTCCTATTTATGAAAATTTAAAAAAAGCCAATGCCTGCTTTGGAGAAAAAATGGGATGGGAAAGACCAAATTGGTTTGCTCCTCCAGGCACAGAGCCAAAAGATATATACAGTTTTAACAAGCAAAATTGGTTTGAAGTTGTTGGAAATGAAGTTAAGACAACCAGAGAGGCTGCTGTGTTGATAGATCAAACATCTTTTGCAAAATTTATAGTATCAGGGGAGGACTCTCAAAAAGCAATGGAATTTTTATGTGCCAATAATGTTAATAAACCAATTGGTTCAACAGTTTACACACAGATGTTAAATCATGACGGAGGAATAGAGTGCGATGTCACATTAACGGTTATTGCTAAAGACACTTACTACATTATTACAGGAACTGGTTTTATGACTCATGACTTTAATTGGATAACCTCAAATATTCCAAAAGATTATAAAGTGAATGTAAAAAATATTACTTTTGATAATTCAGTTTTTTCCTTAATGGGTCCAAATTCTAGAAAAATTCTTCAAGGCCTTACAGACACAGACTTATCAAATAAGAATTTCCCATTTGCTTCATATAAAAAAATTAAAATTGCTTCCATTGAGGTAAATGCAATAAGAATAACATATCTGGGCGAACTGGGTTGGGAATTACACTTTCCAATCGATAAGGCATCGGAGGTTTATGAAAAAATAATGGATTATGGAAGTCAATACGGATTAATTAACGCTGGGTATAGGTGTATTGAGAGTTGTCGACTTGAAAAAGGCTACCGAGCCTGGGGTTCTGATATAGGTCCTGATCACACACCTTTAGAAGCTGGTTTGATTTGGGCAACAAAAATTAATAGCGATATAGATTTCATAGGAAAACAAGCATTACTAAATCAAAAAAATCTTGGAATAAAAAAAATATTTGCAGGTTTTACATGCGATGATCCTGAGCAAATTATTCTGGGAAGAGAGACGATTTTTAGAAATGGTAAACAAGTAGGTTGGCTTTCTAGTGGGGGATTTGGATATACAATTGGAAAACCTATTGGCTATGGATATGTTAGAAGTAATGAAGTTATAAATAAAGATTTTTTACTTGAGGGAGACTACGAATTAGAAATAGCTACAAAAAAAGTACCTTGTAAAATTCATCTTCAACCTATCTATGATAAAGAAATGATTAAAATCAAATCTTAAGTTCTTTAATTTTAAAGATTATATATTTAGTTACAATATTCTGCGGTTTGTTAGATCTAAGCAACTTATAGATATCATTTTTTTTTAAAGGAACTATTTTTATAAATTCTCCTTCTTGAGGATTAGAGATTTTAAATTTTTTAATCTCTGGAACTTTAGCCAAGTAGATATCTGTCATTTCTTCTAAAATATCTGGAGCTATTATCAATGTGTCTAACTTTTTTAAAACTAAAGGTTTAACTCCTAGTTCTTCTTGAATCTCTCTTTTTATTGCTTCACGACTTGTTTCATTTTTATTTATTCCCCCTGCTACAATTTCAAGGGGAGATGAGGACAGTTTGCTAAAATAATAGGTTGGTCTGAATTGTTTTATAAAATAAAATAATTTTAATTTTTCATTATAACATATGGCAGACACACTATTCCCATTAAAAACATAATTTTCTTTAATTTCAGTAGATTCATTTTTTTTGTCAAATTTGATATTTAGTTCAAAAAAATTTTTATAAATTCTCTTTTTTTTAATATTTTCCATATTTTTTTGTATCTTGTATCTTAATAAAGTTAGTTTATTTTATTGAAATTCAAATGAAAGTTTTAGTTGCTGTAAAAAGAGTTGTCGACTACAAGGTCCAAATCAGGGTCAAAAGTGATAATAGTGGGGTTGAGACTCAAAATGTAAAAATGTCAGTGAACCCCCCAGATGAAAACGCAATCGAAGAAGCTGTAAAACTAAAAGAACAAGGTCTAGCTTCAGAAACTGTTGCAGTATCAATTGGTGATGAAAAATCCCAAGACGTTTTAAGAACATCTATGGCAATGGGTATAGATAAATCAATTTTATTAAAAACACAAAATACTTTAGAACCCTTAGCTGTTGCTAAAACACTTATGAAATTGATAGAAAAAGAAAAACCAGATTTAGTTCTCATGGGTAAACAAGCTATTGATGATGACTCTAATCAAACTGGTCAAATTCTATCTGCTTTACTAAACTGGCCACAAGGCTGCTTTATTTCAAATTTAAAAATTGAAGGCAATAAAGTTTCCATCTCAAGAGAAATAGATGAGGGTATTGAAAATTTAGAAACTAGTTTACCTGCTGTTCTCACTTGTGATTTAAGACTTAATACCCCACGTTTTGCTTCTTTACCAAATATAATGAAAGCTAAAAAAAAACCTTTAGATATAATTGATATTGACTCATTGGGAATAGATACAACACCAAGAATTAAAACTTTAAAAGTCATAGAACCTCCTAAAAGAAAAGCAGGAGTAATGGTCAGTGATGTAAAAGAACTAGTCAAAAAATTAAAGTATGAGGCAAAAGTTATTTAAATGGCGGTATTAGTAATAGCAGAGCATGATAATAGTAGTTTAAAATCTTCAACTTTAAATACAATCACCGCTGCCAAAAAACTAAGTGATGATATTCACCTTTTTATCTTGGGTAGTAATATTGACGAATTAACTAATAAGTCTAAAGACATACACCTTCTCTCTAAAATTATTAAGTGTGATAATGAAAAATTGAAAAATTTCTTACCAGAATTATCAGCACCTTTAATTTCTAATCTTGCTGAAAACTATTCACATATACTTGCACCTGCTAGTACATTTGGGAAAAACCTTTTACCAAGAGTCTCTGCTCTATTAGATATAACTCAAATTAGTGATGTTATTGATATTGTTTCAAACGATACCTTTGTCAGACCCATATACGCAGGGAATGCTATTTCTCAAGTACAAACTAATCAAAAAATTAACTTATTAACCATTAGACCAACTTCTTTTGAAAAATCTGAAGACTCCGGTGGAAATGCATCTATTGAAGAAACTCCTTTTGTTGATACTGACCTAAAAACCATTTTCATTAATAGAGAAGTTTCAAAAAGTGATAGACCTGAACTTGGCAATGCAAGAATCGTTGTATCTGGTGGTAGAGGTTTAGAAAATTCGGATAATTTTAAATTATTATATGAATTAGCTGATAAATTAAATGCAGCTGTTGGAGCCTCAAGAGCAGCAGTTGACTCTGGTTACATAGGTAATGAATATCAAGTCGGACAAACAGGCAAAATGGTAGCCCCAGAACTCTATATAGCAATAGGTATATCTGGTGCAATTCAACATCTTGCAGGAATGAAAGAAAGTAAAGTAATTGTTGCTATAAATAAGGATTTAGAGGCACCTATTTTTAATGTTGCTGATTACGGACTGTCTTCGGACCTTTTTCAAGCAATACCAGAAATAATTAAAGAGTTAGATCTACTTAATCAGATAGAATCGTAATATTTAGTATATTATTTAGTACAAATGTCAGAAATTGTAAGAGAAGAGTTAAGCTATGATGTGGTAATAGTTGGTGCTGGGCCAGCTGGTTTATCTACAGCTATAAAATTAAAACAGTTAAACACTGAACTCTCTGTTTGTATTTTAGAAAAATCCTCTGAGGTAGGGGCACATATCCTTAGCGGAAATGTTTTTGAAACAAAAGCATTGGATGAACTTATACCAAATTGGAAAGATTTAGACTCTCCAATTAAAACTGATGTTCGATCAGAGGACTTTTTATTTTATACAAATAATAAAAGTATAAAAATTCCAAATTTTTTACTCCCAAAAACACTACAAAACCATGGTAACTACATAATTAGTTTATCGAACCTTTGTAAGTGGTTAGGAGAATTTGCAGAAAATTTAGGTGTAGAAATTTTTCCAGGATTTGCTGCGAGTAAATTAATTTATGATGAGTCCAATCAAGTCATTGGAGTTCAAACTGGTGACATGGGTTTGGACAAAGAAAATAATCCCAAAGATAATTTTGAGCCTGGAATTAATATTAAAGGCAGAGTAACAGTATTATCAGAAGGATGCAGAGGTCATCTTGGAAAAGAAGCTTTAAAAAAATTTAATTTAGATAAAAATAATAAATCACCACAACAATATGGTATCGGTTTTAAAGAAATTTGGGAAATTAGTCCAGAGAACCATAGTTTAGGTAAAGTCTCTCACAGTGTTGGTTGGCCCTTGAGTAATGATATTTACGGTGGGAGTTTTTGTTATCATGCTGAAAATAATCAAATTTATTTAGGTTTTGTTATAGGTCTTGATTATAAAAATCCTTACCTATCTCCATATGATGAGTTTCAACAATTTAAAACACATCCTGATGTAAAAAAATTACTTCAAGGTGGGAAAAGAATTTCTTATGGAGCAAGAGCTCTAATCGAAGGTGGTTTACAAAGTCTACCTCAAATGCATATGCCTGGGGCACTTTTAATAGGCTGCGATGCAGGCACACTGAATATGCCTAAAATTAAAGGTTCCCACACTGCCATGAAGAGTGGAATTATAGCTGCAGAAGTAATTGAAAATCACATCTCTAAAAATGAGGATTTATCATCATATGAAGATAAATTTAAAAATTCTTGGGTCCATAAAGAATTACATCAAGCTCGCAATGTGAAACCAAGTTTCCAATGGGGTTTAATTCCTGCGATGATATTTACTGGCATTGATCAAAAATTATTTGGAGGTAAGCTTCCCTTTACTCTTCAACACAAACATGCAGATCACGAAACATTAATACCTGCCAAGGATGCAAAAAAAATAACATACCCTAAGTATGATGGAGTATTAACATTTGATAAACCTAGTTCGGTTTATTTGTCTGGAACTAATCATGCAGATGACCAACCATGTCATTTACTTCTCAATGATAAAGATTTATCAACTACATATACAATTAAGGAGTATGATGAACCTGCTCAAAGGTACTGTCCAGCGGGTGTTTATGAAGTAGAGTTTGATGATGAACTCCAAAAAAAAGTTTTAAAAATTAATTCTCAAAATTGTATTCATTGTAAAACCTGCGATATTAAAGAACCATCACAGAATATAGAGTGGGTCACGCCTGAAGGTGGTGGTGGACCTATATACTCTGGAACTTAACCAAAATCGTATTCAAAATTTTGTGAAGTTGCATTGATGTTTATTAACTTAGCACCATGTTTGATATGAAAATGTGTAGCTATAGGCGTCAATGGTGAGAGAGTAATAAAACGATCAACATTGTTCATCTCATCTTTAACAAATTTCATTGTATTAAAAATTGTCTCCTTGCCCGCGCCTCTTTTTCTTGACCAAACTGTGTAAGCAACAGCAATATGTCCATTCTTTTCATGGAAAGCATTTTTGCTCATTAAATCGAGCTCTTTCATAGTTTGAGGCACTTCATTACAAAAAGCCAAGCATATAAATCCCTCAACATTCTCATTAGATTTTAAACCATATATTTTTCTTCCATAAGATGTCCTAAATTCATTGTCTATTTCAGGTCTAATAGGATCTTCACTAGTATCAACAGAATCAAGTTCAACTAATTCCGCTTTAGATAACCATGCAAAAAAATTGCTTAATCTTGTTTTAATTTTTTCCATTTTATAACCAATTATTTTTCATAGATAAGACATCCTCATCCCCATTAATAATAATGGTCTTCAAGCTCTCAATTTTCGGAAGAATACTTGAAATATAAATACTAGATGTTGCTAGTTTTGCATTTAAAAATTCTTGGTCAATTTCATTATTATCTTTTAATTCGATTGATTTATTTGCCGTTTTAATCATCATCCATCCACCAAAAATATATCCGAGCATCATCAAATAGTTAACTCCAGATACAGCTGGTCTTTTTTTATTATTTGAAACTGAAACAATATGTTCAACAACTTTTTCAGCAGAATTTAGAGAAGAACTCATTTTTTTTGATAATTCTTTAATCTTTGAGTTTTCAGAGTTTAATGACTCTTTTGTTTCATCTTTAATCTCATTAATTAATTCCAAAATACTTTTTCCATTATCTCTTATAGTTTTTCGAAAAACTAAATCGTTTGCTTGTATAGCAGTTGTGCCTTCATAAATTGGAAGAATTCTTGCATCTCTGTAATGTTGTGCGATACCAGTTTCTTCTATGAAACCCATGCCACCGTGAATTTGTAAAGCATTAGAAGTTATTTCTATTGATCTCTCGGTAAGCCACCCTTTGATAATCGGTATCATTAAAGAAGATTTAGTTTCCCAATATTCACTATTTGAAGATTTTGACATATCCAAAGAGAAAGCACCATAAATAGCAATAGCTCTCATAGCTTCAATTTCTGATTTCATAGTAGAAGATAAACGAAGAACATCAGGATGATTAATAATAGGATCTCCTTTTTTTCCATCTATCGGAATACCTTGCACTCGGTCAAAAGCATACATCTTAGATTGTTGGTAAGCTCTCTCAGAAACAGCAAGTCCCTGAACACCAACAGAAAATCTTGCGTGGTTCATCATTTCAAACATAATGTTTAGACCTTGGTTTTCTTCACCAACTAAATAACCTATTGCCCCATCTTTCTCTCCAAACTGTAAGACAGCAGTTGGTGAGCCTTTTACGCCAAGTTTTTTTTCAATCGATAAACAAGTAACATCATTTTTATTACCTACTGTTCCGTCATCATTGGGAACAAATTTTGGTACTAAGAATACAGAGATACCTTTATTTCCTTCTGGAGCGTCAGGAGTTCTTGCTAGGACCAAGTGAACTATATTTTCAGACAAATCATGCTCACCATAGGTAATATAAATTTTTTGTCCAAAAATTTTATAGTGGCCATTTTCTTTAATAGCTTTAGTTTTAATAGTTGAAAGATCAGTGCCTGACTGTGGTTCAGTTAAATTCATTGTTCCTGTCCAATGCCCAGATGCTAATTTTGGTATATAGAAATTTTGTTGATCTTCAGAGGCAGATTTTTGAAGGGCGTAAATGAGTCCTTGAGTTAACAGATGACAAAGTGCAAATGACATGTTCGAGCTATGCCAAATTTCATTAACTGCAGCAGACAAAGTGACGGGTATTTGTTGTCCACCAAATTTTTCTTTTGCCTCTAGGCCAAACCAACCACCATCTCTCAAACTCTCATAGGCTTCTTTATAACCTTTAGGAGTTACTACATTGCCATCATCTTGTCTCTTTGAGCCTTCATGATCCCCAGAAAGGTTACATGGATCTAAAACTTCAGTTGCAATTTTTCCAGCTTCTTCTAAAACTGCCTCAACCAAGTCATCTGAAAATTCTTTGTAATCATCAACTTCTGATAATTTTTTTAGATCAATTATATTTTTGATTACAAAATTTAAATCTTTTATAGGTGCTTCATACATTTTTAGAAATACACTCTACTCAGATTTCTTCCTAAAGAAATAAGTATTTCGTGTTCATTAGTCTCAGTATCATATGCAATATTCTCATATGGTTGATTTATTCCGATTATTTCAACCGGCTTGCCCAAGTATAGTTTTTTCATGGGCACTTTGGAAACATCAATAGTTATAAGATCCATTGACACCCTTCCTAAAATTTTACAAGGAATTCCATCTATGAATACTTTACCTCTATTACTTCCACTTCTCAAATATCCATCGGAGTAACCAAAATCAATAGTTGCAACCTTTATTTTTTTATTTGTTTTAAATGTTTGGCTATATCCAATTGTTTGAGATTTTTTTAAATCAGTTACTTGAAGAATTGGAGCATAGATACTCATAACTTGTTTAAGTTTATAATTTTTTTTGTTGAAAGGACTAATTCCATAAAGACTCTTTCCAGGTCTCACAAAATCTAAGTGATATTTTTTATTCAAAAATATCCCAGCTGAATTAGCAATACTTAGAGGCTTATTGAATATTTTTGAAAAATTTAAAAGTTTTTTTAATTGATTATTACTTTCGTTTTTATTTATGTCATCAGCAGATGAAAGGTGCGACATAACAAATTTTATTTTTTTAAAGTTAATTTTATTTATAGTTTCTTCAAAATTTTCTATTTGAAATCCTAACCTATTCATTCCAGTATCAATATGTAATACATAATTTAATTTTTTCGACGAATTTTCAATAATATCTAATTGTTCAGGACTATTAATTATTGGTATTATGTTTTTATTTTCTATCTCTTTAACATCATTTTTTTTTATAATACCTGACAAAAGATAAATATTGATATTTTTATTATTCTCCCTAAGTCTCAAAGCATCGTCTAATCTAGCCACGTAGAAATCATTACAATTACTTGATTTTAAAATCCTACAACATTCTAATAAGCCATGACCATAACCATCACCTTTGATGACACTTATAACTTTGGATTTTTTCACATGCCTTTGAATAAGCTTGTAATTATAAGAAAGATTATCTTTATTTATAAATATAGATTTCTTGTTTATTTTAGAGTCAATTTGGGACAAATTATGTTTCATATTATGAAAAAATATACTTCAACCTTTATGGCAATTACCTTATATTACACCTACTATTATAATAGATACAGGAGGAGTAAATGAAAAAATTTATTTCATTATTTTACGCTCTAGTCTTATTTGCTGGTTTTACAACTGTAGCTAAAGCAGCAGATCCGATTAGAATACCAGTTTTAAACTGGTCTAGCCAAATCGTTATGGCAAACGTCATGAAACAAGCTTTTGAAGAGTTAGGTTACGACGTTGAATTAGTTCCAGCTGAGTCAGCAACAAGATACGAAGCTGTAAGAGTAGGAGAATTGCACGTTGCACATGAAACATGGCAGTCAACTATGGCAAAGCCTTTCTATGAAGCAATGGATAAGGGTGGATTAATTGATGCTGGTTCACATGCTGCACCTACACTAGAAGATATGGGTGTACCTCAATGGGTTATAGACGAAAATCTTTGCCCAGGTCTTCCAAGTTGGGAAGCTTTAAAATCTCCAGAATGTCAAGCTAACTTTGCAACACCTGACTCGGACGGAAAAGGAAGATGGTTAGAAGGCCCTTATGAGTGGCACACAGATGTTATGCCTAACAGACTTAAAGGTCTTGGTTTAGATGATCAGTGGATGGTTAAATTTGCAGGTAGTGCAGATGCACTATGGGCTGAATTAGCTGCAGCAAAAAAAGAAGGTAGAGGAACTGTGATCTTTAATTGGACACCAAACTTTACTGACGCTGAAGGATTTGTATTTATTGAGTTCCCACCATTCTATCAAGGTTGTAGAATTGAAGATGGTGGTTCTGTTGAAACAACTGGTTGTGGTTCCCCAATTGGTTGGTTAAAAAAAGCAGCTCATATCAAATTCCCAATTACTCACACATCTGCATATAAATTCTACACAAAAATGGAATTTACATCAGGTAATATTGGTGAAATGGCTAACTACGTTGACAATGGTGGTATGACTCACGCTGAGGCAGCTACTGCTTATATTGCTAATAACAGAGATCAAATCGATCTCTTTATGAACTAATATAAAATATCATTTGTAAACCCTCCTTTATAAAAAGGAGGGTTTAATCATAAATTTTTGATAGGTAATTTATGTCACCCACAATAAGCTGTAATTCTGTTTATAAAATTTTTGGTCCAAATGCCAACAGACTTTTATCAGAGTCTAATGGATCTGTTGATGCAAAGAAATTTCAAGAAGCTGGGTGTATAGTTGGAGTTAATAATGCTTCTTTTGATGTGAATAAAGGAGAGATGCTAGTGGTTATGGGATTATCTGGCTCAGGAAAATCTACTCTTTTGAGATGTATCTCAAGATTAACTGACGCAACAGCAGGTAAAATATTAATTGATGGTGATGATATCTGTTTGATGAATAATAAACAATTAGTTGAGTTAAGAAGAGAAAAGATGGGTATGGTTTTTCAAAATTTTGCTTTATTACCTCACAAAACAGTCATAGAAAATATAGCCTTCCCTCTTCAAGTTAAAGGAATAAGTACAGATAATAGTATGTATAAGGCTCTTGAAATGGTTGAACTAGTTGGTCTTAAAGGTAGAGAGAATTATTTTCCAAGAGAGTTATCTGGTGGTCAGCAACAACGAGTTGGTATTGCAAGATCATTAGCAGTCGAGCCCGATATATGGTTTTTAGATGAACCATTTTCTGCTCTAGATCCATTGATAAGAAAAGAAATGCAAGATGAGTTCCTTAGATTGCAAGGTGTTTTAAATAAAACAATTATGTTTGTTACTCACGACTTTGATGAAGCTTTAAGATTGGCTGATCGTATTGCTATCATGAAGGACGGTATTATTGAGCAACTCGATACACCTGGAAATATTGTGTTAAACCCAGCGACAGACTATGTAAAAAAGTTTACAGAGGATGTACCAAGAGAAAAAGTTTTAAGAATTGAGTCTATAATGGATGCTCAAGACCCAAATGCCTCAGATACGTTAGAAGTATCCAAAGATGATATAATCGAGACAGTTGCTGAGAAAATTTTAAATAGTAAAGAGATTATTAAAGTCACAGATCCAAAAGATAAATCAATTGTTGGCTCAATTAATCCTTCAAAAGTAATCAAAGTTTTATTTGGTGGATAGAAATTACCTAGAAATTGTTAAAAATTCTAAGCCAGCTCAATTTGGCTTGCTTATATTTATATTTTTAATTCTCTATTTTTTAATACCTCAAAGTGAAAATAATTATTTGTGGAGACTTCCGTCCTTACTCAAAGGAATTCCATTAGCAATTAATAATGTAATCTTTAATGCATTGTATGAATGGTTCCCTTTGAAAGTTTGGGATCCAGTTTTTGAAATGTACGAGGAAAAAGCAGCTTTCAGAGAATTTACTAAAGCTGTCTCTCAAGGTTTACTCTTCTTAATTACGGTTGTAAGAGAGCTTTTGCTTGGTGGTGATAAAATAATAGACGTATTTGTTAATGATGCATGGCTTAAAGAAAATGACTGGTTAAGTTGGCCGGCGCTTCCATGGACAGCAACTACTGTTGGAGCATTTCTTCTTGGCTACCAGTTAAATGGTATAAGACTTGGTTTACTTGGAGGTATTGGGGCACTTTATATATCTATCTTTGGAAACTATGTCCCCTCTATCCAAACATTATCTTTTGTTCTAATAACTACACCGATTTGTTTCGTCTTAGGACTATCTTTCGGGATCTGGGGTTATTTGGATAAAAAAGTTGAGACCGCACTTCAACCAGTTCTGAATGTAATGCAAACAATGCCACAATTTGCTTATTTAGTTCCAATTATTGCCTTATTTGGCTTAGGTGATCACGCTGGATCTATTGCAACAATCATAATTGCCACTCCTCCAATGATAAGAAACACTATTCTTGGTTTAAAAAGAATTTCACCTGAGGTTGTAGAGGCTGGGTTGATGAGTGGATGTACAAAACCACAACTACTTTTCCAGGTTTTAATTCCCGCAGCTAGAAGAGATATTCTTAATGGTGTTAACACTGTAATAATGCAGTGTTTGGCAATGGTGGTTATTGCATCATTTGTTGGCGCTAAAGGACTTGGGTTAAATTTAAAAATTGCACTTAACAGTTTAAAAATTGGAAAAGCCGCAGAGGCAGGTTTATGTATCGTTATAATAGCAGTTATTCTTGATAGATTTACAAAAGCTTGGGCAGATAAACAAAAAAATTATTTTGAGAATTTATCTTTTATTCAGCGTTATAAATTTTTAATTATTTTTGCTTTTTCTATTGTAATATTTTCAATAGTTGCATTTATATCAAATGGATACTTTGATAAAATTAATTATCTTTATGTTATACCAATTGAAAAAGGTCTTACTATTGCACATTTCATTGATGCTGGTGTCGATTGGGTTTGGGAAACTTTTTTTTATTCTTTAAATTCTTTTAATAAATTTCTATTAACTCAAGTGCTTGGTCCAATGAAGCAAGCCTATCTGGGTATGCCAGTAATAGCAACATTCACTTTAGCAATGGGAGCTGCTTTTATTGTTGGAAACATTAGAACGGCCTTAATTGTTGGAGGAATGCTTTTATTTATTGCTTTATCAGAGTACTGGGACAGAGCACTGATCACAATGTATATGGGATCATTTGCAGTAATCATGGCTTCTTTAAATGGAATTATTTTAGGATCAATATTTGGGAGAACAGAGAGAGGTGGAAGAATTCTTTTATCATTTTGCGATTTTTTTGAAACTTTTCCATCTTTTGTTTATCTAATACCTGTTATATTCTTATTTAACATTACAGACACCTCAGTTTTAATTGCAGCAATTGTTTATGCTACTGTACCAGCCACTAGATATACAGTCTGGGGACTTAAAAGTGTACCACTCTCCCTTCATGAAGCAGGAACTATGTCGGGTGTTTCTGCGTTTCAGAGATGGACAAATATAGAAATACCAATTGCTTTTCCAACAGTTATGCTAGGTGTTAATCAAACAGTAGTTTTTTCACTCCAAATGGTAATTTTAGGAGCTCTTATTGGAACTGAAGACCTAGGCCAAATCATTTTTGGTGCGCTATCAAGAACTAAAGATGGAGCCGGCGTTGCATTAACACTTGGAATATTTGTATCACTTATAGCCATATGTGTAGACGTAATTGTAAGAAATTGGGCAGAGGATAGAAAAAAAGCTCTCGGACTGGCATAAAAATGATCATCCCTAGAATAACTCAACCTTATGAACCTGGACTACCTGCTTTAGGAAATGACTTAGAAAATTATTTAGTATTAGCTGGTGGTTCTCTCACCTTAAAATTTGAACCAAATGATAAATTTAAAATAATTAACTTGGAAGGTTTTCAACAAGCAGAAGTTGTCTGCTTTAATTCAAAAGGTGAATGTAATTTATCAGCATTAGGTCTTAATAACGATCATAACGGTCAATTAACAAAAAATATATTGACAAGTGGGGAGGAGTCAGCAGTAACAGCAAAAACTAAACTTAAAAAGCTTGGATACGAGGTAGACTCTATTAACAAATCTATTTTAGTGTTCTCTCAAAACTCCATTGCTGGTTCTATTGAAGAATTTAAAACAAATGATTCATGCGTATGTATAATTTCTGCTCCAGGTCAGAGTGAAATTACACATGATAGTATGCCAGCATCTGAACTCAGAGTAATAGTCCAAAGAAATAAAAAACGTCAGGAGGGAGAATTTTTACTGCCAGATCCTTTAATGGACCCTGTCGAGGAAATTTTTGTAAAGAGATATACAGCAATGGCCTATGAGGTCAAAGAAGGAGATTATATTCAAATAATAGATGTTTATGGAAGACAATGTTCTGATTTTATGGCATTTGACTCAGAAAAGCTCCAAAAAGGTGAAGAGCTCTCAATAGACACAACAAATAGTAGATATCTCATGGGGAGTGCATTTCCTATGCCAGGTCTTCACTCAAAATACTACGATGAAAACCAATTACCTATGGTGGAAGTTTACAGAGACACTGTAGGAAGACACGATACATTTGGTACTGCATGCACCTCAAAATTTTATGACGACATTGGCTATTTTGGTCATCCAAATTGTTCTGATAATTTCAATCATGTATTAGACAAATTTACTGTGAGAAAAAGACTTGGATGGAACGCTATAAATTTATTTTACAATACGGCCATTGACGCAAACAATGCTTTGATTTTTGATGAACCTTGGTCTAGACCTGGAGATTATGTAATGTTTAAAGCCCTTAAAAATTTAGTTTGTGTCTCCTCCGCCTGTCCAGACGATGTTGATGCAGCTAATGGATGGAATCCCACGGATATTTTTGTTAGAGTTTATAGGCCAAATAAACCCTTTAGCAAAGGAGTGGCATTTAGAATGAAAGCGGACTCTGAACCTAAATTAACCAAAGAAACTGGTTTTCACCCAAGAGTATCAACTCTAACGGAAAATATTATAGAATATAAGGGTTTCTGGTTAGCCTCCAATTACAACAATCACGGAGCTCTTAAAGAATACGAAGCTTGCAGAGAGCGAGCAATAATAATGGATTTATCTGCTCTTCGTAAATTTGAAGTAAGTGGCCCGGATGCTGAAGAACTTTTACAAATGACCTGTACGAGAAACATCAGAAAATTATCTGTTGGGCAAGTTGTTTACACTGCAATGTGCTATGAACATGGTGGCATGCTTGACGACGGCACGGTTTTTAAAATGACCAATGATAATTTTAGATGGATTTGTGGTGATGAGTATTGCGGAGAGTGGTTAAGAGAAAAAGCAAAAGAGCATAACTTAAAGGTATGGATTAAGTCATCCACCAATAATTTACACAATGTATCGATTCAAGGACCTAAAAGTAGAGAAATTTTAAAAAAGATAATATGGACACCCCCTCATCAAACATCGTTGACTGATTTAGATTGGTTTAGATTTTCTATAGCTAGATTAAATACTCTAGATGGAATTCCCTTAATGGTATCTCGAACAGGATATACAGGTGAATTAGGATATGAAATTTTTTGTCACCCAAGCAAAGCTACACAAGTTTGGGATGCAGTTATGAAAGCAGGAGAAGAGTTTGAAATTATTCCAATGGGGTTAGATGCATTAGATTTAGTTAGGATCGAGTCAGGATTAATATTTGCTAATTATGAATTTGATGATCAAACAGATCCCTTTGAAGCGGGTATTGGTTTTACAGTTCCACTTAAATCCAAAGAAGATAATTTTATTGGAAAACAAGCCTTGATTGAAAGAAAGGCAAATCCTCAAAAAAAGTTAATTGGACTTGAAATTGAAGGTAATGAGATATGTGGGCACGGTGACTGTGTTCATCCTTCAAATAATGGAAGAGAACAAATAGGAATTATTACAAGTGGTATGAAGTCCCCAGTTTTAAATAAGAATATTGCACTATGTAAAATAAATATCAAATATAGTGAACTTGACACTGAAGTTGAAATTGGAAAGTTAGATGGCCATCAAAAAAGAATAAAAGCTAGGGTTGTTCCATTTCCATTTTATGATCCAACAAAATCAAGAGTAAAATCTTAAATATTTAAGTTTAAATGAGCTCAGTTTTTTTAGATAAATCTGCTACTTTACCAATAAGTGATAAAAGGTTTGATAAAGGACCTTATTTTAATTTTTATCACAAAGAGAATAATACTTATGGGGTATACGCTGATCGATATTTTGCTATATCTGTTGGTAATAAAATCACGGATAGTTATTGGAATTTAAGAAAAAACGCTGTCATGTATGATGTTCCGGAAAAACCTATACAAATTGAAGGCCCTCAATCAGAAGAGTTTTTAGATAAAATTTTTTGTAGAAAAATCAAAGATATGAAAGTTGGAAGGGGCAAATATGCAATTGCCTGTTATGAAAATGGTGGGATTTTTATAGACGGTGTCCTCTTTAGAATGGAGCAAAATAAGTTCTGGTATGTACAACCTGATGGGCCACTTGAGACGTGGCTAAAAGCTCATCAAAAAAATTTTGAAGTTACTATTTCAGACCCAAACTCCCGAGTTATTCAAATTCAAGGCCCAATCTCAAAAGATATTATTTCAAAACTCACTAATAGTGAAATCAATGATGACTTTAAATATTATCATTCTGGATATTTTAAAATAGCTGATCAAGATGTATATATCTCAAGAACAGGGTGGACATCTGAACTAGGTTTTGAAATTTACACTTTAGGAAATAAAACTAATTATAAAAAAATTTGGGATACTATTTGTGAAATAGGATTTCCAATGGGTCTGACATTTGATGGACTTGAGTCTATGGATATTAGGAGAATTGAGGCAGGTATTTTAGACAACAATACTGATTTTGACTCCACGATGAGTCCTTATGAAATTGGACTAGGCTCTTTAGTAGATTTAAACAAGCAAAATTTCATTGGAAAAAAAGCTTTAGAATTTCTATCAACAAAATTTGGGAAGAGACTATTTGGTATCACTTCTCATAAAGAAATTACACACAGAGCAAAAGTTTATTTAGCTTCTAATGAACAAAAAATTGGATATCTATCTGCATCCACTTGGTCTCCTACATTAGAAAAATATGTAGGTTATGTTCGCTTTGATTATCCGGGTGAGTGGAAAGATTTAAAAGTTAAAGTACAGTCTACCAATGATAATTTTACAGATTGTGAAATCGTAGACCTTCCCTTTTATGACAAAGAAAAACTTATACCTAAAGGTATTGATAGAAAAATTCCTTAATCTTTATTTTTCTCTTTTCTAAAGAACGGTATTAGAAAGACAAAACACGCTACAAAAAAAAAAAGACTTCCAAACATAGCCCAAAAACTACCTATGCTAGATATGATAAAACCGACAGCAGAGATTATAAACAAAATCCATCCAATAAAATTGAGGGTTTTATTGGACATTTGTTTAGTTACTTAGTCTTTAAGTATGTTTGCATAGAGTCGTCCATTGCCTCTAACCATGTGGTGTGGTGTGATGGTCCAATTGTTCCAGTGACAGGTGAGGGAAAGGATTTATCTCTGTAAGTCAGAATATTTTCCTCTTTGTGATCCTCCCATTCATAAAAATTTTTACGAATTAACTCAAAATCAATCTTAGGATAGTCAATAGATGAGCAAAGATCTACACAGTAATCTGTTTGAAAATCTATCATCTGATGTGCATCTTCTAATGCTTCCTCTTTACTAACCCAGTTATTAATATCCTTTTCCATTTCATCATTGGAGGGAAGCGAAATTTTATTCATGATGATGTCTCTGACATACCAAGCTTGAGCATCAAACATATTAAACGTATGAAACTGGTCCTGCATACCTAAATAAAACAGATTAGGATTATCTTGCCAAGCAACACCTTTGTAAAGTTTAGGAGGGTATAATCTATTATGAGTTTTTAATTTTAATTCTTCAGATAAAAAAGGAAAATGATGAAGGTAGCCAGTACACAAAATTAGAGCATCCATCTCTTGAATAGTACCATCTTTAAATATTGCCTTATCGCCTTCGATCCTATCCATATAATGAACCTCTTTCATTCCTTCTGGCCAATGGAATCCCATAGGATTATTTCTATAACCAATAGTTACAGACTTAGCTCCATATTTATGGCACTGTAAGGCAACATCCTCTGCAGAATAACTACTTCCTAACACTACAACATTTTTATTTCGAAACTCTTCTGCATCCCTAAAGTCATGTGAGTGCATAATTCTTCCAGGAAAAGAACTCATGCCTTTATACTCAGGTATATAAGGAACTGAAAAGTGACCTGTGGCTACAACAACGTTATCAAATCTTTCACTACTAATCTTATCTTCAACCTTATCCTTGTAAGAAACATTAAACGCATCTCCATCACTGGTAACACTAGTGACAGTAGTATTAAACTTTACATTTTTTTTTAATTCTGATTTTTCTGCTCTACCAATAATATAGTCTTTTAAAACCTCTCTTGGAGGGAAGGAGGGTATAGGCTTGTTAAAGTGCTCATCAAAAGAATAATCGGCAAACTCTAAGCACTCCTTTGGACCATTTGACCATAGATACCTGTACATACTATTTGGAATAGTATCACCGTATTCATCAGAT
>CABZUC010000004.1 GCA_902528805.1 uncultured Alphaproteobacteria bacterium | reverse complement strand
AGTTGATCATAGTCGTAATAATTTATCAGGGGGCCATGGATTAGGGTTGACAATTGTTAATCACATACTCGCCAAGAATGAATACTTTCTTGAAATATCAAGTAAATTAGGAGAGGGCAGTATTTTCAAGTTCGATTTAGATTTGTCATAAAAGTTTAACATTAATCGAATAAGTTCTTCATATATTTAAAATATAAGATTCTTATTAAATAAATAATTTAAAGGAAAAAAATGAAAAAAACATTTATAACTTTTATTCTTTTCACTCTAATTTCTGTGGCTAACGCAAGAGATACTATTAGCATTGTTGGTTCATCAACAGTATTTCCTTATGCAACAATTGGTGCAGAAAGATTTACTGAAGAGGGTTATAACGGAGCAACCATTGAGCCCACTGGTACCGGTGGTGGTATGAAACTTTTTTGTGGAGGTATTGGTGAAAAATTTCCTGATATTACAAATGCTTCTAGACCAATGAAATCAAAAGAGGCAAAACTTTGCCTTGAAAATGGTGTCACTGAAGTTATCGAAGTGGTCTTAGGTAATGATGGTCTTACATTTTCAAATAGTGTTGAAGCTGAGAGGTTTAGCTTAAAAAAAGAACATATTTTTTTAGCAATGGCTGATGAAGTTCCTTTAGATGGTGTGATCATCAAAAATCCATATTCAAAATGGAGTGAGATTGACTCATCTTATCCTGAATATGAAATTGAAGTACTTGTTGCCCCTCCTACTTCTGGGACTCGAGATGCGTTCGATGGTTTGGTAATGGAAAAAGGTTGTGAAAAATCTGGATACGTGGACATTAAAGGAAGCGAAGATGGCTGCACAGCATACAGGGAAGATGGCAGAACAATTGAAATGGGTGAAAACGACACTTTAATTGTTCAAAAACTCGCTGAAGACCCAGAACGTTTTGGATATTTTGGTTATAGTTTCTTGAGTGCCAATCAGGATAAAATTCAAGGAAGTATCATAGATGGTGTTGAGCCAACCATGGAAACCATTCAATCATATGAGTACCCTAATGCTAGACCACTTTTCTTTTATATCAAAAAAGCCCATATAGGTGTAATTCCAGGTATTGCTGAATATGCATCTTTAATGGTCTCCGAAGATGCTATTGGGGAAGATGGTTACTTAACTGAATATGGACTTGCACCAATGACTGATGATCTAACAGATAGAACTCTAGAGTCTGTAGAAGATTTAGTAACAATGGATTTACAAAGCTGTGCTGAAAAAAAACATCCACTCAAAGAATTGGACGGCTTCGGTTCTGCTTGTAAGTAAATATTTAAATTTATTAACAGGGGGCTGCAAATCGCCCCCTATATTATTTCAATCTTTGATATACTAAAACTATATGTACTACCCCGTACTTTTTCTACTAATTCTATCTGTCGGGGGTTATTACTTAGGGATAAAAAGATCTAAAGAACTATCTAAAGATCAAAGACTAGCTAGTCTACCAGCGTACTATGGTTATTTAACTTTTTTATACATATGCATACCAACTATCATAGTTTGGTTTATTTTATTAATTGGAAAGAATTTTATTCTTGCTCAATATTTAATGGCAGTCTTATCAGATCACTTACAGTTAATGAATAGTAATGAAATTAAGCTTTTTTTCAGTAAGGCTAAAAATTTATCCTTAGGGATGTCATTTGGTTCAGAAAGTGACATCGAGTTATTTGCTTCTCAAAAAATACTAGAATTTGAAAGATTGTTTAAACAATCAAGTGTAGCAGAGCACTCTCAACTCGCTTGGGTGTTTAATTGTGTCAGTCGTATTGGTTGGCTAAATAGAATGACACAGTTTAAAGATAAGGCAGGAAAAAATAGAGAAAACGTAAGTGTTGGGTTAATGGTTTACCCTAATTTAATGGCAGCTGATATTCTTGCATATCTTGCAACGCATGTTCCTGTTGGCGATGATCAAAAACAGCATTTAGAATTATCAAGAGATATTGCACATAAGTTTAATAATGATTTTAAAGTCAATTTCTTTCCCCTGCCCGAACCTTTAATCTACGGCAATGCTACGAGGGTGATGAGTCTACGTGATGGAACCAAAAAAATGTCAAAGTCTGACGCCTCCGAGCTTTCCAGAATTTTATTAACTGATAGTGATGATGATATCAGTTCTAAGATAAGAAAAGCGAAGTCTGACTCAGACCTTATTCCAGAAGACAAAGACCAATTACAAAATAAACCTGAATGTTTAAACCTAATAAGTATTCTGTCTGCTTGTTTGGACCAAAGTATTGAAAAAACTTTAGCGGGCTATGCGGGCAAAGAGTACTCAAAATTAAAAAACGATCTTGCGGACACTTTAATTCAAGTTGTTGGTCCCGTGAGGAAAGAGATACTCAATCTTCTCGATAACAAGGATGAGTTAAATAAGATTTTGCAGGTGGGGAGTGAAAAAGCATCCACAATCGCAGGCCCTATTATCAAGGAAGTCTACAAGATAGTCGGTTTTAGGTAGACACTTGGGCTTGAATTTTCCAATTTTATAGACATATTATTAGCAATGTTTGTACAAACTGAACCGACACCAAACCCAGCAACCTTAAAGTTTTTGCCAGGAAAAGAGGTGATGACAGATGGAACAATGTTCTATCAAAATCAAGAGTCTGCCTCAAACTCTCCATTAGCAATGAACTTATTCAATATTAAAGGCGTGGAGGGAGTTTTTTTTGGGTCGGATTTTATTACTATCACTAAAGGCAATGATAATGATTGGACTCTTATGAAGCCTGCTATCTTAGGCTGTATCATTGAGCACTTTACAATGAACAAGCCTGTCATTTCAGAAAACACAGCATCAACGGAGCATGTCATTGATGAAAACGACAGTGACGTTGTAAAGAAAATTAAAGAACTTCTTGATAGTAAAGTAAGACCCGCTGTTGCAATGGACGGTGGAGATATAATTTTTGACAAATATAATGAAGGAATAGTTTTCCTTCATATGCAAGGAGCCTGTCAGGGATGTCCTAGCTCTACGGCTACTTTAAAAATGGGAATTGAGAATATGCTAAAGCATTATATTCCTGAAGTCCGTGAAGTACGACCCGTTGAAGCCTAGTTTTTTTATTTTTTTTTTTGGATTTTTTATAAATTCTTTTCTTAACGCAGGAGAATTTGATAGTTGGGTAGATTTAAATAAATATTACAAAAAAAATAATTTTATGCCTGAGAGTTTAACTGAAAAGAACATCGATCACCTTCCCATCATATCTGAATTACCCAAAGATTTTTCAGACATTCAAGATGTCCCAACAAAGAAAAAATTATTTTACCTCGTCACACTTCCTATAATTTACAAAACTAATATTTTAATCATGCAAGAAAGAAGAATGGTTGTGAATATAGAAAAAAAGTTTGCTAGAAAAGAATTAAATGAAAATGAAACCAATGAGGTGATTAGACTATCTAAAAAGTATAGATTAGATTACAGCGAAATTAACAAAAAACTATTTAAAAAACTTAAACAACGTATAAACATTATTCCTATCTCCCTTGCTCTGGGGCAGGCGATTATTGAGAGTGGCTGGGGTCAGTCAAGATTTGCAAGTGAAGGAAACGCTCTTTACGGCCAATGGACAACCCGTGAGGATAGAGGAATTATTCCCCAAGACAGAGATGAGGATAAAACTCATGCAGTTTTAAAATTTAATAATTTATCTGAGAGCGTTGAAGCTTATATGTTTAATATCAACACGCACCCTGCGTATTATAATTTTCGAGTCGTGAGGCATATTGATGAGCGCCTCAAATACACAGATCCCATCAGCATGAAGGTGAAATATTTAGCGGCTTACGCTGAAATTGGCGATAAATATGTTGATCAATTAGAACTCATTATTGCTTCAAATAAACTTCAAGATTTTGATCGCTTCAAAATTAATTGATTAAATACTGATAACCAAACCAAAAAATACCGTTATTAACTTTTGTACAATTAAATCTTAGTCTCCCTTTTACAGGAAGTCTGTTGAGCTCAATTAATAATTTACTACTTAGGTTTGTTGTTGTTTGATTAAAAGAACCTTGAAAATCACTGATGAAACAATTGATGTTCGATGCGTCTTCTTGAAAGTCTAAAACATATCTTGTAATTGGTTCTATTTGATAAGGATTGCTTGGTTGAATGTCTACATTATTGAATGGTAAAACACTAGACGCATCTTTGATACGATCAATAGATCCATAGTTTTCATTGAGAGGAAATCTTGGAATAAAATACTTTTGATTAATCGAAAAGGCTCCTGAGTGTTGACCAAAGGCAGCATCAAAATATTGCGAAACAACGTTTTGTGCTGTGGAGCTGTTCTCACCAAAAGGATAAGCAAATAAATTAGGAGTAATACCTAAGTTTTCCAAAATAAGCTTTTGAGATTTTTCTATTTCGTTCGCTATTTCTAATTCACTAAGAGTGGGGAGACTGGAATGAGAGTGTGTGTGATTTTGAATATCAACACCTCTATTTGATGCATCTTTGAGTTGGCCCCAAGACATATAATTTTGCCCGCCAATATTTTCTGTGTTTAAAAATAAAGTTACGGGTACTTCAAATTTTTCAAAAACAGGTAAGCCCACTTCATAAAATGATAAGTATGCATCATCGATTGTGATAGAAATAGATTTTTCTTGTAATTTATCTGGGAACAAAAGATCTTTTACTAAAATGAATTTAAATCCTTGATCTTTTAAATATGTTAAATGACTAACTAATTGTTCTTTTCGAATATTTGTTGAGGGGTACTTAATTTCATCAAAACGATGATACATTAAAATGTTATTTGGAATTGTATCATTTACACTTGTTGCATAGGATGTATTAACTGGAATTACAAAATTAAATATAAAAATGACTAATAAAATGAAAAATTTTGAAATCGGCATCGATAGTTCTTTATCATACTGTTCTATTACTTTATTTAAAAATGAAAAAATTATTTGGGATAAAACAGTAAAAAGTGAGTTTGGACATGAAAAAGTTTTATCTAAATTATTGGCCGACTTAGTAAAAAAAACAAAAATAAAGGCTGAATACATTAAAAAGTTACACCTCAACAAAGGTCCAGCGCGTTTTACTGCAATACGAAATTGCCATTCGCTCATGAAAGGCTTTTTTATAAGCCACAAGGTGGAAATAGTGAGCTACTCTATTTTTGAGCATTTCTTTTTGGGACTTAAAAAGAAACCCCCTAAAAGTATCTTGTGTTTAGTAGATACAAATAGAAGAGATTTAGCTATTCAAAAAATTGACTCATCTGGCAAGTTAGTTGGCAAGACAAAGACTTTAAAGATTAATTCAGATCTTATTGAATTATTGAGTCAAGATTATTACCTAATAGGAAATGGGACAGAGAAGCTGAAAGATATTTCTGAATTTAAATTTATTAAAAGTAAAACTTTGTCTGTAACAAAATTAAAATCAAATTATTTTGTAAACAAATATTATAAAAGAAAATCTAATTATAAGTTTCCTAAAATTATTTATCCCTACTCGCCTATATAAAAGATTAGAAGTTTAAAAAAGAGTATTTTCTTTCCATGTACTTTTGATGATAATCTTCAGCTGGACAATAGTTTTTAACAGGCTCTATAACTGTTGTGATTTTTTGATTAAATTTACTTTCATTTAATTTGTCTGTGATCTGTTTAGCTACCTCTAATTGGGTATCGTCATAGTAAGCTATAACTGAGCGGTATTGAGAGCCTCGATCTGGGCCTTGTTGATTTAAAGTTGTGGGATCATGAATTTGGTAGAAAAACTCCACTAGGTTTTCGTAAGAGATTTTTTCTTCATCAAAAGTTAAAAAAACAACTTCAGCATGGTTTGTATTACCGGTGCAAACTTCTTCATATGTAGTTTTATCAGTTAAACCTTGAGAATAGCCAACTTGGGTTTCAATGACTCCTTTGATCTCAGAGAATTTTTTTTCTGGTCCCCAAAAACATCCTGCTCCAAATAAAGCTTTAGACATTCATTTTACCTTTGAGCTGGGTTCTTTGCGCACTTCTTTGATGAATTCGTTTTCTCCAAATTTCATAACTTTTTCGTTTTATATTATTTTTCATAATTTTTTTTACATCCCCCTCATTAATTTCATAAATTTTTGTTATATGGCTAAAATCAGTTTGATCATCCCATGCCATTTGAATAATGTCACCAATCTGAGTTTGATTAAATTTCATATTTAATGATACAAATCAGGGATGTTTTCAGATCTATAACAGTTTGAGGCATACCCTTGCTCCTGAGTTACGAACTTGAACAGTTTTCCCGCATGTGGTTGTCTTTCTGCCTCGATATCATTTAGACCGACAGACGCTGTTGTAATAAAAAGCTCATTTAAATTTTTTCCACCAAACGTACAACTTGTTACTTTTGAAACAGGAAGTTGTAATATTAATTTGAGACTGCCTTGTTTATCAAAGCAACAAACTTTACCACTCCCCCACATTGCAACCCATAAGTTGCCTTTTTTATCAACTGTCATTCCATCGGGATTTCCATCGATTTTGTTCATAGAAAGAAAAACTTTTTTGTTTATTCCATTACGAGACAAGTCATTTATTGAAAAGATATAAATTATTCTTTTTATAGAGTCCGTTACGTAACCTACGTTTCTCTCGTAATCAAAAACTGGTCCATTGGAAATAATATAAGAGTTATCAGAATAAATTGGTTTTAAATTAGTATCGTGGCATATGACTTTACCCGTCTGAGACTTTTGTTGAATATCCATAGTCGATATCCATATCTGACCATTCAAATCCACATCTGCATCATTAATTCTATTATTAGGACTTTCAAACTTGATCTTTGTAAGAAGTTGTTTTTTTGATAGAGAGGGATGAATAGAAAAAATAGAGTCGTAAGAGCTCATGATATAATTTTTATTGTCTTGTAAAAGAATATTAGTCACACCGTCAGGTACTGTGTAATGTCGCTCTCCGCTATTCTCTTGATCTGTTTCGATTATTTTATTTTCATAAATATCCACCCATAACAACTTGTCATGCCTCCAGTCCCAGATTGGTCTTTGTCCTAAAACACTTTTATAAGATTGATGACAAACAAATGGTTGTTCATATTTAATTTTCACAAATAAGATTATAAACTATATAACTCGAAGAAAAAAGTGGACAAGATATAACTTAGTTTCGATTGTTATATTTTGTTTTTAATATAGAAATTGCATGTGAACTTTATTTACCTAATAATTTAGGAAATTGATGACTTTTATAATTCCATTTAAATATTTCATTTTTATTTCATTACTTATTATTACAGTGAGCTGTGAGACAACTGATGTGGAAGAGAAAGTTATAAAACCAGAACCCGTCCCTAAAATTATATATACCCCAGAGGTAGAGGAAACCGCTGAAGAAAATGAGGAAATTGTTGAACATTTCAAAGATATAGAGCTATTTTTAAATAAACCCTTGAACGATTTAATCTTAAAGTATGGGAAGGCTGATTTTTCAAAGATTGAAAAGATTTATGAATTTCATAGATACAATACTGATAATTGTAGAATCTTTATACAAAACAAATCATCTGATAAAAAAATAATTAATATTACGACTTATAATTATAAAGATAATTCTTTCATCGAAATGTACTCGAAAGATTTATGTACATAAATTTGAAACAGATAATCATTTAACAAAGAGTAATAAATAATATATTTAATCCTAATGAATATTAAATTTTCAATATTTTTATTATTTATATCCGTAAATTGTTTTGCTCATCACCCTGGAAACAAGATAGATGCCGAGAAGCCTTATCCTTTGATTAATTTAGAAATTATAAAAGATAAAGTGGATGGATATAATTTATATATTGATTTAGAAAATTTTACATTAAACCCCTCGCAAATTGGAAGTGAAAATCAACCTAATATGGGATACTTACAATTATTTGTAAATGATATAAAAATTACAAGAGTTTATTCTAACTGGGTGCATGTTCCTAAACGCTTTTTTAATCTAAAAGATAATTTTATAAAAATTACATTTAATTCAAATCTTTACGATGAATTTACGATAGAGGGAGAGCCTCTTGAATATATACTAAAGGTTCCTGGCGATTAAATTTTAATAACCCAATTAAGTATAATATGTCCTCTATGAATAAAATGAGTTTTTATACTTCATAAGGAAGTGAAGAGTGATGCAATACTATTTTCAATGAACCGTTTTTAGTTTTTTTATAACCCCAGCTTTTATCAACTTTAACCTGATCTCCCTTTTTGTCGATCAGTGTTACCCAGCCCATCCACATGGCGATATTCTCCTCTACAAATATTGAAGATGTTTCTGATTTAACTTCACGCCAAGATTTAATTCCAAATCCATTATCCAAAGGGTACTTTGGGTTATTTCCAACAAAATAAGATAAGGCACCCTCTTTATTTGATCGAAATGTTTGGCTGCCCCCACTAAGGGTTGGTTTAAATAAGACTGGCCCAAACTCAAACCCATATAGCTGATCTAACATTTCATTTGTAACTATTGTAGCATCATCAATGCCTGATTTTTCATAGGCTTTTGAAATTGCTATCATACCATTGCCCCAAGCTACACGCGCATCAGCTAATTCATTTTCATTGATTGTCATTTAATGTGAGCCATTTCATATATTAATAAATTTTTTTCTTTATTTAACACGATTGACAATAAAGTTTACAAGACTTGACATGTATAGCAAGGCCTCCTTATTTGTACCAAAGAATTTTTCCATTATTTTGTAATTTTTATTTTGTATCTGTTTTAAATATTTCGAGCATTCTATACGACTAAGTTTATAAGCAATACTCGCTTTTTTTGAATCTTTTTTAGTTTTTTTACCAACTTCACGTTCATTGCCCCATCTATCTAACATATCATCTGTAACTTGAAAAATTTTTCCAATGGTATTACCAATAATTTTTAGTTCTCTCTTCTTACTCACATTCAAATTTTTTACGTTTAAAAGAAGATTGAAGCACAAACTAAATAGAGCACCTGTTTTTAAAAGATACATCTCCTCTATTTGTTTTATAGTAGAATTTTTTTTCATATAAATATCTAAGGATTGTCCTGCTATTAAGCCTTCCATGCCATTAGCTTTAGAGAGCATCTCAATTGAGTTTACTTTTTGACTAGCAGAAAGGTATTTTGACTCTGCTAGAGTTTTGACTGATAAGACCTGGAACATATCTCCAGCTAAGACAGCAGTGGCCTCATCAAATTTTTTGTGAACAGTTAGCCTTCCTCTTCTATAGTCGTCGTTATCCATAGAGGGCAAATCATCATGAATTAAAGAATGAAGATGAACACACTCAATTGAGAGGGCAAAGTCATCTAATAGGCTAGGCTTAATATTTAAAAATGAACCCATATAATAAAGCAAGAAAGGTCTGATCCTTTTTCCCCCAGTTTTGGCAAAATAAAGCAAAGCCTTTTTGATGCGTTTATCAGGTGACTTTAATTTTTCAATGTGTCGGAGGAGCTTTTTATCAAAATTAAGAGAAAATGCTTTGATTTGTGTTTCGTCAAAGGTTGCACTTATTTTCATGTACTTACAAGTTATCTAAATAGTGTGACGTGTGATTATCAAAAATGAATATAATGACTCCAATAAAAACTAGATAAATAATTAAATTAAAGGTTTTCTTAGTTTTTTTGTTATTTATGTAGCTTTTGTTGAATTTCAGCAATATCCATAACAATAGTGTGGATAAAAAGAATAAAAACCCATTAAACAGTACACTATCTTGAAAAATAGCCATTTTTTTACCCACTATACTCCCAAAATATATTAATAAAAGTCATATTAAGTATTTTTTTTTTGCAATTAATACCTATAATCCGTTCAAATTAACAAATCCTAACTTTTAGGATTCTGTTATAAGTTTTAGAACTTAAGAAAAGGAGTACTCAATGATTAAGTTTTTGAAATCAATGGCTATCCCAACAGCTGCACTAGTTGCACTGCCAGGAATAGCTTCTGCAAGCGTTGGCTTAGAGCCAAACGACTTTGTTGGGATATCTTTTTGGGTTATCTCAATGTGTATGGTTGCCGCTACTGCATTCTTTTTTTTAGAGACTAACAACGTATCAGGTAAGTGGAAGACATCTCTTGCACTTGGTGGTCTTGTTTGTTTAGTTGCTGCAGTTCACTACTTCTACATGAGAGAAGTGTGGGTAACAACAGGTGCTACACCTACTGTTTATAGATATGTTGACTGGTTAATCACTGTTCCTTTACAGATGATTGAATTTTACATAATCCTCGCTGCTGTTGCTACAGTTTCAGCTGGTATTTTCTGGAGACTATTAATTGGTACTTTAGTAATGCTTGTAGCTGGTTATGCTGGTGAAGCAGGCTTCATCAACGCATGGGCAGGATTTATTGTAGGTCTAGCTGGTTGGGCATACATTTTATATGAAATTTTTGCTGGTGAAGCTGGTAAAGCTGCTGCTGACAAGTGTCCTGCAGCTGTTCAGACAGCTTTCAACACAATGAGATGGATCGTTACTGTTGGTTGGGCTATTTATCCATTAGGATATTTCTTCGGTTACTTAACTGGAGGAGCTGATGCCGTAACATTAAACGTTATCTATAACGTTGCTGACGTTGTGAATAAGATCGCTTTTGTCGCAGTTATTTGGGCTGCTGCAGTAGCATCTTCAGGCAAAAAAGCTTAATAAAGCTTTATAACCTATTTAAACCAGGCAAGGCTAACTTGCCTGGTTTTTTTTTATCTAAAATTCCTATATTTTAATTATCTTGAGTAAAAAAGTTGTTGTAATTGGTGGAGGGTTTGGGGGACTAGCTGCAGCGTTAAGGTGTAGAAAGCTAGGCTTTGACGTCACTCTTATTGAGAGACTTAACATGCTCGGTGGAAGGGCTAGAGTGTTTGAGAAAGGTGGCTACAAACACGATGCTGGACCAACAGTAATAACAGCCCCATTCTTATTTGAAGAACTATTCAAGTTGTTTGGAGAAGACCTCAAAGATCATTTAGATTTCAAATCCTTAGACCCTTGGTATAGGTTTTACTTTCATAATGGGAAAACTTTTGATTATCGACCTTCTATAGAAGATACAAATAATGAAATTAGAAAATTTGATGAAAATGATGTCAAAGGCTATGACAAATTATTAAAAACATCAAAAGATATTTTTGAGATAGGCTTTGAAAAGCTATCAGATAAACCCTTTATTTCATTCTGGGAAATGGCAAAACAATTACCCTCTTTAATCAAACTCAAGAGCTATTTAACAGTTAGCCAATTGGTAAATAGCAAATTAAAAAATAAGTATCTACGTAAAGCATTTTCAATACATCCTTTGTTAGTTGGAGGTAATCCATTTACAACAACATCTATATACGCTTTGATACACTACCTCGAGCGGAAATGGGGAGTGTACTTTTGTATGGGTGGCACAGGTAAAATTGTAAAAGAGCTAGAAAATTTAATGGTAAGGCAAGGCATTACTATAAAAAAACAGTCTGATGTTGAAAGAATTTCTATAACTAACGGTAAAGCAGAAAATGTTATACTTACAGACGGAAGTAAAATAGAAGCAGATCTTGTAATATGTAATGCAGACCCTCCAACAGTTTATAGTGAGATGTTGCCTTCAAAGTATTCAAGAGACAGCCTTTTAAAGCCTAAAAAATTTACACACTACTCTATGGGTCTGTATGTTCTTTTTTTTGGATCTAAGAAAAAATTTTCTAACGTTGCTCACCACACCATTTGGATGTCTGAAAGATATAAAGAATTACTTCACGATATTTTTGAGAAAAAAATTTTAACAGATGATTTTTCACTTTATCTTCATCGACCTACTGCAACAGATGAAACTTTTGCGCCTGAGGGATGTGATAGTTTTTACGTGTTATGCCCTGTTCCCAATCTTCAAGGAAATGTTCAATGGGACTTAGAAGGGCCAAAACTTAAAGATAAAATAGTCGAAGCCTTAGATAGAACCATTATGCCGGGATTAACAGAAAATATAGAGGCAGAGTTTTGGATGACTCCTGAAGATTTTAAAAAAGATTATAGATCAAAATATGGCGCGGGGTTCTCAGTAGCTCCAATTTTTTCTCAATCGGCATGGTTTCGTTATCACAATAGAGATAAAAAAATATCAAATCTGTATTTCTCTGCAGCGGGATCACACCCAGGAGCTGGAATACCAGGAGTGTTGTGTTCAGCTAAGGTGATTGAGAAACTTATAATTAAGGACTTTAAAGTTAGTCATTAAGGTGACATCTTTTACAACAAACACCTATAGCATTAAATCAGAGGGTAAAAGTTTTTATTGGGCAAGTTTTTTCTTACCTAAGAAAAATAGAATTGCTGCTTCAAAACTTTATAGCATATGCCGCTATCTAGATGACGTTGCTGATAGTTCTGATTTAGACACGTCCTCTCAAATAAAAGATATATTCGAACAAATTAAGGAAGACAAGTCATCTGAGATCAATATTTTCTTTAAACAAAACCAAATCAATTTAAATATTTTAAATGATTTAATAGATGGATTAATAAGTGATCAACAAAACGTTAGAATTGCTGATGAGAGGGAATTAGTAGAGTACTCCTATAGAGTTGCTGGAACAGTTGGTTTGATGATGCTTCCAATTATTAATACTAAAAATAATGAAGCCAGAAAGCATGCTGTTGATCTAGGAATTGCAATGCAATTGACTAATATTGCAAGAGATGTATTTGAAGATGCTAAATTAAATAGAGTGTATTTACCTCAGGAATGGATAGGTCAAATTACTTTAAGGGATTTAACAGATAATAATATTGATGACCAAAAAAATAAAATAATTGAATTATCAATTAAAAACCTAATAGAGCTTTCTGAAAAGTTTTATGCGAATGGTTTTTGTGGCATGAAATTTATTCCCCTAAGAACAAGATTAGCGATATTTTTCGCGGCAAAAATTTATAAAGGGATTGGTAATAAAATTAAGAAGAAAGGTTATGTGTATCAATTCGAAAGAGTTTATTTAAATAAATTAGAGAAATTATGGATTACAATAGTTTCATTACCTGAGTTTTTATTATTAAAGAGTATTTTTACATCCTACAAACCAATTAGAGATAATTTTAAAAATGAAAATATATGACGTCGCTTTTATAGGTATGGGCGCTAGTGCTCTAGCCACAGCTAAATTAAATTATGAGGGAACGAACCATAGTCTTATTGGCATCGATAAAGAATATCATAATAAGAGAAATAATTTTTTTGCATTCTGGATGACAGATTGGATGGAAAATTTTAGCAATCTTGCACAAAAAAAATGGTTTAATTGGGAATTTTACTTGGCAAATGAATGTATATTGCATGAAACTAAAGATTTACCATATTGCACAATACGGTTTCAAGATTGGAAAAAATATTGTTTAGAGAACCTAGAAAACTTGTCCATTAAAACCCTAAATGTTCATCGTATTGGTAATTTAGAGAAATATTTTGAGATTGAGCTTGATAATGGCGAAAAAGTTTATGCAAAGAAAATTTATGACTCTAGAACACCAAAATTAGAGGAAAATAAGGTTAAGCAGCATTTCTTCGGGTACCTTATAGATACTAAGCAAGTTATTGATAACAAAAAAGTTACATTAATGGATTTTCGTGTTGACCAAAATGTTGGATTACACTTTATGTATTGTTTGCCGATAAGTGTGAATAAAGTATTAGTTGAGTCAACAGTTTTCTCCTCAGAAATCCAAGCTGAAAGTTGGTATAAAAATCAAATAAAAAAATATATTGAGACAAAGTTAAAGATATCTGAATATGCAATAGTTGACGAAGAAAAAGGAGTTTTACCAATGTATGATATTAGAAATAAATCATACAAAAATTATATTAATATTGGCTCAAGAGGGGGCGCCACTAAAATATCAACAGGGTATGCTTTTTCTTTTTTTCTAAAAAACTTAGTGAAACATATGGACAAGTCTGAGAAAAAACATCATTCCTATTTTGATCAGTGGATGGATAAAGTATTTGTCAATTACTTAAAAAATAATAATGGGACTGAAAAAATTTTTATTAATATGGCTAATTCACTAAATGGTAATGAGTTTGCATCATTTATGATGGGTATATCTAATACAGCAACAAAATTAAAGGTCATAATGTCAATGCCCAAATATAAATTTATAAAAAGTGCTCTTGGTACTATTATTAACTAAATGTATGAACTAAGCTTTATCTCATTACTCGCGCTTTGTATGGTTTCTTTCATAGGCGTTCCCCACGGCTCTTTTGATGGGGCTGTTGCAGCTTTATTAGGATACAAGACAAGAAAAGATTTTTTTATTTTTGTTATCTTATATTTGATTATATCTGCGTCTGTAATTGTGTTTTGGATTTACTTTCCTGTGGTCGCTTTATTTGTATTCATTTTTATGAGCGTAATTCATTTTGGATTATGTGATTGGTCTTATTTAGAATTAGGAAAATATAAGTGGTCAATATCGATAACCCATGGTTTAAATATTGTATTTGGGATTATTTTTTTTCACACAAGTGAAACATTTGAAATATTTGCTTTTTTATCTAAATCATCTTTTATATATCTTCAAAACTATCTTTTCATAGCATATTTTTTCTACTTCATTCTATTACTAAGATATAGTTATCTAGCATTCATTGTGCCAAGATTAAGATGGGGTCTTTTGGAAATGATTATTGTATTACTAATTGTTTTTTTGACTGAACCACTTGTTGGCTTCTCAATTTATTTTTGTTTTATTCATACATTTAAACACGTTAAATCAGTACTTAAAGATACATCAAAACACTTATCCAATAATAAGTTTATAAGCATAACTACTATCTCTTTTACTCTACTAACATGGATCGGGGGAAGCTTAGCAATTGTCTACCTTTATAATAATTATTCTTTTGAAGAGTCGTTTATAAAAACTTTGTTTATTGGATTAGCTGCTCTAACCCTTCCTCATATGACTTTAGTGGATGTTTTTTATAGAAGAAAATTTAATTAAGAAAATTAGGTATTTTAAAGGTTATATTTTCATCTTCTTTAAAATTTAAAACTTCGATTGCATAAACCTTTTTAATTTGATCAATGAACATATTTAATTGCTCTTCTGGAGCGGAGGCGCTAGCCGTCAGACCTATTGTATTGAATTCTGCTAAGGTTGTATAATCAAAGTCATTTATATTTTCTATTAATTCACTATATTTGCAGCCAAATCTTTTAGCAGTCTCAACTAACCTAATTGAATTTGAACTATTGTGCGCCCCGATGACAAAAAAAAGCATCAACATTTTTTGACATCTCTTGCACAGATAATTGCCTATTAGAAGTCGCGTAGCAAATATCTGATTTTTTCGGTGCAAGGATTGAAGGGTATTTTTTTTTGAGAGCATCAACAATATCTTGTGTGTCAAATACTGATAGCGTTGTTTGTGTTATGTAGGCAAGTTTTTGGCTTGAAGGAAAATATAATTTATCAACATCATCGATATCTTGAACTAAAGTTAAATTACTGATGTCTTTTAATTGGCCTGCGGTTCCATCAACCTCTGGGTGATGTTCATGACCAATCATTATTATTTTATATTCGTTGTTTTCTAACTGAATTATTTCTTTGTGAATCTTGCTAACTAATGGGCAAATGGCATCATAAAATAACAAGTTATAATCTTTGGCTTTGTTGATAACTCTTTGTGCAACACCGTGGGCGGAAAAAATAACTGGTTGTTTTGTGTTTTTAGGTATTTCTTCTAAGGAGTCTACAAATACAACCCCTTTCTCTCTTAAATTATTGACAACAAACTTATTATGAACAATTTCATGGCGAACATAAACTGGGGCTCCATATTTTTTTAGGCTTTTTTCAACCATCTCAACAGCTCTCTCAACTCCGGCACAAAAACCTCTGTGTTTAGCCGTTATAATCTTTTTAACCACGGTAAATAGTTATCATATTATTATTAAATAAATTATTTTATAATTAATAAAAGTTGCTGGGCTTCAATATTTTCGCCAGCTTTTACGCAAAGTCTATCTACAGTTCCAGGTTGGTCGGCGTAAATAACAGTTTCCATTTTCATCGCCTCGATAGTGCATAATTTAGCACCCTTGGGTACTTTTATTCCTTCTGTGACGGCAACGTCTACAAGCAAGCCTGGAATTGGTGCTGCCACATGATCCTTGTTACTTGGATCTGCAATTTCTTTAGCTAAATCATCTACTGCTATGGAGTTGTCTTTAATGTCAACTGATCTAGCTTGACCATTTAATTCAAAATAAACTGTTCTGAAACCTTTTTCGTTAGGTTCACTTAAAGTAAAGTATCTAATGATTAATGTTTTTCCAGGTTCAATAGAGACATATATTTCTTCATCCGTATTCATACCAAAAAAGTAATTTGAAGTTGGGATAACACTAGTGTTGCCAAATTTCTTTTTATGTTCCATATACTCATCAAAAACTTCAGGAAAAAATATTTGTGAAATTGTATCTTTCTCAGAAATAATCTCATTGTAGTTTTTCTCTAATTGTTTAGTTCTATTTTTAATTTTTAAAGAAGGGAGTTTTGAACCAAATCTATAATTAATTGGTTTTTTTCCTTTTAAGATTTTCTTTTGAAGTGCTTTTGGAAACCCTTTGTATGGTTGACCTAATCGACCACTAAAAAACTCAATGACTGATGCAGGAAAACCAACATCTTTTTTGGGGTCTAAGACATCTTTAATTTGAATATTATTTGCCAACATATAAATTGCCATGTCACCAACAACTTTAGATATAGGTGTAACCTTAATAACATCTCCAAATATTTTATTAACCTCCGCATACATTGATGCTAATTCTGGCCATCTCTCATCCGTAATGCCCATTGATCTTGCTTGCTCTCTTAAATTGGTGTATTGCCCACCTGGCATCTGATGTAAATATACCTCAGACATACTAGTTCGAGTTTTACTTTCGAAAGGCTGGTATTGCTTTCTTACACCTTCCCAATAATTTGCTGCAGTCCTAACAACAGCAGAAGATATTTTTGGGTCTCTGTTGTTTCCATCAAGTGACTCAAGAACTGCACCGAAGCTAGGTTGTGAGGTAAAACCAGACCAAGAGTCAATTGCTACATCAACTATATCCACTCCAGCATCAGAGGCATTAAGCAACGTCGCAACGCCGTTTCCACTTGTATCGTGTGTATGGAAATGAATTGGAATTTTTATGTTTTTCTTTAATTCTTTAAATAAGATTTTTGCCGCCTTGGGCTTACATAAGCCTGCCATATCTTTAATTGCAAGAAAATGAACTCCCATTTTCTCAAGTTTTTGGGCCATTTTTAGATAATATTCAAGTGTATATTTTTTTTCTGCAGGTGATGATAAATCACCAGAATAGCAAATAGAAGCCTCACAAATTTTTCCAGATTTTAAAACTTCATCAATAGATACTCTCATATTTTCTATCCAGTTTAATGCATCAAATATTCTAAAAACATCAATCCCTGACTGAGCAGAAAGCTGAATAAACCTTCTTAAAACATTATCTGGATAGTTTGTATACCCAAGTGCGTTAGACCCTCTAAATAACATTTGAAGTAATGCAGATGGCATTTGCTCACGTAATTTTTCTAAACGTTCCCACGGATCCTCTTTTAAGAATCTTAATGCAACATCAAAAGTTGCTCCGCCCCAACATTCTATTGAAAATAAATTCTTAAGTCTTTCTTCGTACAAATCAGTTATACCTAACATATCTTGAGTTCTCATTCGAGTTGCTATCAAAGACTGATGAGCATCTCTAAAAGTAGTGTCTGTGATTAGTAATTGTTTTTCTTTTAATACAGCATGAGCAACAGCAGAAGGGCCTTCAGCATCTAAAATTTGTTTATATGTATTATTTACTGTCTCTTGTGCTTTTTTTGATCTAGAAATTCCATAGTCAGAGAGTTTTGCCGGTGTGGTCTCTCTTAAACGTGGTCTGTTAGCAACTTCTGGATTACCATTGACAATAACTTCTGCTAAAAAATTTAATGTCTTAGTTGCTCTATCTTTTCGACCAGAGAATTGAAATAAACTTTTTTCACTATCAATAAATTTTGTATGGTATTTAAAAATGTCGAAGCCTTCGTGATTAATTAACTTTAATAAAAAAGGTATGTTTGTTTTTACACCTCTGACTCGAAACTCACTTAAAGCTCTGTTCATTCTTCTCTTAGCTTCAATAGGAGTTTGACCTTTCGCAGTAACTTTTACCAAAAGAGAGTCGTAATATGGTGTAATAATCGTACCTGTTGATGCGGTTCCAGCATCTAGCCTTATTCCAAGACCACTCGCAGATCTATAAACATTAATTTTTCCATAATCTGGTGCAAAATCATTGGCTGCATCCTCAGTTGTAACTCGTGATTGGATGGCGTGACCTTTCATGTGTATATTTTCCTGAAGTGGTACACCACATATATCATCACCAATTTTAGCACCAGCTGCTAAAAGAAACTGGGCTTTAACTATGTCAATACCTGTTATTTCTTCTGTTACTGTATGTTCAACTTGAACTCTTGGGTTAACTTCAATGAAGAAAAAATCTCTAGATTTAGCATCTATTAAAAACTCTACTGTTCCAGCACATGAATAGTTAACTTGTTTTCCAATTCTCACACCAGCTTCACAAATTGTATTTCTCTCTTTATCCGACAAGTAGGCAGCAGGAGCTCTTTCAACTACTTTTTGATGACGCCTTTGAAGAGAACAGTCTCTCTCAAAAAGATGAACTATATTTCCATGAGTATCTCCAATTATTTGTACCTCAACATGAAATGCTTTTTCGATAAGTTTTTCAAAAAATACATCATCTTTTCCAAAAGCACTTTTAGCTTCTCTTCTAGCGGTATTAATATGATTTTCTAATTCTGTTTCTTTTTTTATAACTCGCATCCCTCGACCACCACCACCCCAAGATGCTTTTAGCATAATCGGATAACCGATTTTTTTTGCAAGATCTTTACATTTTTTTAAATCTTTTGTTAAAGGTCCTGTGGAAGGTATGGTTGGAACTTTGGCTTTGCCAGCAGTTTTTTTTGCTTCAACTTTATTTCCGAGGGATCGCATAATATTTGGAGAAGGACCAACAAAAATTATATTGTACTTTGCACATTCATCAGCAAATTCTGGGTTCTCAGATAAAAAGCCATATCCAGGGTGTATGGCATCACAGCCAGAGTTAACTGCAATTTGTACGATTCCTTTGTAGTCCAGGTATGCTTGTATAGGACCTAATCCTGATCCAACGAGATAACTTTCATCTGTTTTAAAGCGATGTAATGCAAAACGATCTTCGTAAGAATAAATGGATACTGTTTTAAATCCTAATTCTGTTGCAGCACGAGATATCCTAATTGCAATTTCACTTCTATTGGCAATTAATATTTTCTTAATTTGTCTCATATTGGTAAATAAAGTTATTTTTATACATTATTCTATTTTTTTTCATAGATAATCTGATTGAAATTAGGGTTTTTTTACTTTGATAGCCTTTGTTCTTTTTGGATAGCAATCTGTACAAATTTTGCATTCGATACCAAAGCAGCTTCTTGCTTTGCAGTATTCTCTTCCATAAAAAATCATTTGTAAATGAAGTCTATTCCAAGTCGATTCTGGAAATAATTTTTTTATATCCCTTTCAGTTTGAACGACATTTTTACCATTAGTAAGGCCCCACCTTTGTGCTAAACGGTGGATGTGTGTATCAACAGGAAACGCAGGATGACCAAAGCCTTGGGACATTACAACACTTGCTGTTTTATGACCGACTCCCGGTAAATTCTCTAAATCTTCAAAAGTCTCTGGAACCCTACCATTATATTTTTTAATTAAAATTTTTGAGAGTTTAGAAATCGCCTTTGATTTTTTAGGGGCAAGTCCACACGGTTTGATAATTTTATAAATTTTATTTACAGGCACCTTTGCCATATCATGAGGATTATTTGCCATCTTAAACAATAAAGGTGTAATCCTGTTAACGCGTTCATCTGTGCACTGCGCACTTAACAGTACTGCTATTAAAAGCTCATAAATATTTTGATGTTTCAGTGGAATTGGGATCTTTGGATAGAATTTATTCAAATTACCCAAAACGACGTTTGCTCTTTCTTGTTTTTTCATATTATTGTTGGTGTGCTATTAAATCTATTATAAATATAAATATAATTTTATAAATTGATAGAATATGACAAGAAAACTGCACTTAAAACCAAATAGAAGTTTAACTAACCTTCAAATATTGTTTTTCTTACTAATTACGGGTTTTTTAATTATTTTTATTGGGGGAAGATTTTTACTTGTTGGGGCTTGGCCCATAATAATCTTTGGTCTAGTTGAATTTTCTATTTTGGTAATTTGCACTATTTATTTTGTGAGGAGTTTGAAAAAAACTGAAAAAATTTCTTTGGAATCCAAATCTATGCAATTAGAACGGCTTGATGGTGATGAAATTGTTGAACAGAATAGTTATAATCTTAATTGGTTGAAAATAAAAAATGAAAGAAACTCCTTAAGTGTTAATTATTCTGGAAAGAAAAAATTATTTGCTAGTTTTTACAGTGAGGATAGAAGAAAAAAATTAAAAAGAATAATTGAAAAGTACAGATCCTCGTCTAGCTGATCATATCTTTAAAAGAATAAAAACCATTTTCCTGTGCAGCAAGCCAAACTGCCACCTCAATGGCACCATCAGAAAAAATTTTTCTATTATAGGCCTTGTGTGTTAATTCTACAGACTCATTATCGCCGTGAAATATAACTGTATGTTCCCCTGGTATATTCCCTCCTCTTATTGATGAAAATCCAATTTCATTTTCTTTTCTTTGGCCCTCTTGGTCTTGACGTTTAAAATTAAAATTTGATTTGGACAGCCCGAGCTCTGCTGCAATCTCTTCTCCAAGCTTTAAAGCTGTTCCACTAGGAGCATCCTTTTTATGTCGATGATGTGTCTCAATTATTTCTATATCAAAATCTTTTAAATGTTTTGCAGCTTTTCTTGCTATTTCAAAAAATGTATTTACACCGTAACTCATGTTTGGTGCATAGAAAATTTTAGTTAAATTACTTGATTGCTTTAACAGATTGAAATGACTTTCATCTAAGCCCGTTGTACCAATTACTAAACCAGTGTTATTAGAAACGGCGGCTTCTGTAAAATTAAATAAGGCTTTAGGTGACGTGAAATCTATTACTATATCTGCTGTTTTAAAAGACTCTTCTCTTGTGGTAATGATATTTTCTGGAATTTGATACTTGGATATAAAGTTAATGTCAATATCCTTGACATCAAATACACCAATAAGTTCAACATTTGTATTTGAAATCGTTGAGCTAATAAGATTATTTCCCATTCT
This sequence comes from uncultured Alphaproteobacteria bacterium, assembly GCA_902528805.1. GTDB lineage: Bacteria > Pseudomonadota > Alphaproteobacteria > HIMB59 > HIMB59 > HIMB59. The sequence continues at coordinate 16,764 of CABZUC010000004.1, read as the reverse complement.
TCCTAATGCTCCAGCAATAGCTACTTTTACTTTAGACATGATTAAGTCTTGTTATACCTAAATAAGCCAATATGGAATAGCAAAATTATTAAATATTATGCTAAAATTAAGAACATGATCAGACTTCTACTCATTCTTTTAATTTTACTATTGGTAAGTTTGTTATTATTTAATAAGAAATTTAGGGAGGCTTTTACAATATCAGTAATACCTCTGTTGTTGCTGGTCGTAGGACTTATTGGATATATGATTTACTATATGTTCAGCACTAACTATTTTTCATAGTTATATCTATAGTAAGTATTATATGCCTTGCTCGGTTTTAAAACCGAGGTTTACCCAATCGATCAATCCTTTGTCCATTTCATAAATAGTGCCTTGATATCCTTGTGCAGCTAAATTGTCCGCTACCTTTTTAGAGGTTATGCCTGCAGTGCAATGAATAATAATATCCTTATTATCAGGATTTATGTCATTAATCTTTTCAACAGTTATTTCTTTAAAGGGAATATTATATGAGTTCTCTATTCTAATCTTATTGTGTTCATTTGGATATCTGACATCAATAACTATCGCTCCTTCTTGAATTCTTTTTAAAGATTCTTCTGTATCTATCGGTATATATTTCATTAGCTTATTGTCTGCAAATAATAAATGAGTTGATAGAAAAAAAAATAAAAAAAAATATTTTAACATGCGGTTAATCTTTAAATCGGGAGTGACAACTTTTGCAGCTCCCAAATAAGTTTTGATGATATTGTTGTACTTCATCAACATTGCCCTCCAGTGCTGCTAACTTAGCGAATGCTGCATTGTCCTCTGTTTCTTTTGCAATTTGATTAAATAAGTCTCTATTATCAATAATGTCTGTACTTGCTTTGGACTTACCACCGAATGAATCATCAGGAAATAAAGTGGGGTAGACTTTCATAATTTCTTCAATTTCTTCATAAATACTTGCAAGGTCATCATTGATAACTGAATCTCTAATGAGGTTATTTGCGGCTCTCATAAGCTTATTATAATCTCTCATCGATTCTTGTCTGTCCGCAACAGGGTTTGCGTTCAAAAGTGAAGTGGAAAAAAGTATTAAAGCTATGGAGAGTTTGATCATATTTAATTAAGACATATATATAAGCTATTAACAAGGTTATTAATAATTAGACGCTAGATCGTTAAATATTAACTTTCCATTATCTAAAATAATTAAGTTGTCAGCCAATTTTTTAATGTAATTCATATCATGTAACGTCATGATAATTGTTTTAGATTTGCTTAAATCAGATAATTTCTCGAAAAATTTTTCTTCGCTTTCTATGTCTAAGTTTTGATTTGGCTCATCCATAATTAATATATCTTGCTCGAAGCTCATAAGCCTAGAAATGAAAACTTTTTGCTTTTCTCCCTCAGATAAACTAGCAAATTTATTTGCTTTTAATTTTCTTAAATTAAATAGATTATAAAAAGTTCTGTCAATTTTTGTTTTTTTAATACTATTCAAAAGCAAAAAATTTTCCTCTAAACTCTTATTCAACGAAAGAGATCGTTGAAATAACATAGGTACAGGCTTTTCATATTGTGATTTTATTGAGCCCTTAGTTGGGACAATTAGACGATTTAAAATTTTTAATAGTGTACTTTTACCTGACCCATTCTTTCCAGAAATAACAGTAATTTTATTTTTTCGGATACTAATATTTATACTATTCAGTATTTTTTTTTGATCAGTATTATATGAAAGATTATAAGCGCTAATCATTTTTTAAAGTATTTAAGATAATTGATATTATTAATGTTAATGAAATTAGTATGGCTCCTAAAATAATACCTAATGAAACATTCCCTTTAGAAGTTTCTAATGCAATGGTAGCTGTCATATTTCTTGTAAAGTGATCAATGGATCCTCCCACGATAGCTGCGGCCCCATATTCACTGATGGCTCTTCCAAACCCCACTAAAATCACGGTGATGTAAATATTTAATTTATTAGATATAAGCAAGAAAATTATATCCTTTTTACTTGCCCCGTAGGATAAGAGTTCTTCTTTGTAAATTGGGTAATCAGTTTCAATATTTTTAATAATTAAGGTAATCATAATAGGAAAAGTAATGACTATTTGAGCTAATATCATAGCCAATGGTGAATATAATATTTCCATCCAACCAAGAGGCCCAGATCTGCTAATTAATAAATAAACTAGGAGTCCGGCGCAAACAGGTGGAATGGAAGTCATCGAGCTTAAAAAAATTACTATAGATTTTTTCAATTTGAATTGATAAATCGCTAGAGTATATCCAAAAAACATTGAAAGAATAAACGATATGATTGTCGAAAATATACTCACATAAAGTGTTATGAAAATCGCTGACTGTATTTTTTCAAAGGTTAGCATCTAGAAAATTAATAAAAATTTAGTTTGTAAAAAACAATTTTTCCCCGTTATAAGTAAAGTTATTAATAACATCTTTGCCCGCGCCTGTAATTAGCCATTCAATAAACTCTTTTGATTTATCATATTCAACGTGAGGAAATTTTTGAGGATTAATTGCTATTATTCCATATTCATTATGCATCTCTTCCCCTCCTTCAAAAAGGATTTTTAAATTGTTTTTATTTTTAAATGCAATCCATGTGCCCTTATCACTGAGGGTATAGGCATTCATCTCTGATGCTACATTCAAAGTGTTGGCCATGCTTGTTCCTGTTTTTATATATTTGTGATTATCGAAAAGGTTAATATTAGCGAGTTTCCATAAATCATTTTCTTTTATATGAGTTCCTGATTTATCGTCTCTTGAGATAAACTTTTGGTTTGAAAGTGAAATTTTTTTCATAATATTTTTTATATCGGTTTCCTTGGATATTTTTGCAGGATCTTCTTTAGGGCCAACAATAATAAAATTGTTATACATTAATTCATATCTTTTAACCCCAAAGCCATCTAAAACAAATTTTAATTCATCTTTTTTTGAGTGTACCATTAACACATCACCATCGCCTCGTTTAGCGTTAGATATAGCGTTACCTGTGCCAACAGCAATTGGTCTAACTTTGATACCTGTTTGCTTTTCAAATTTACTTGATAGTAAATCTAGTAGCCCTGTATTTGCAATACTTGTTGTAGATTGTACAATTATGTAGTCTCTTGAATGAGCATTAAGATTTAATAATATAAATAATATTGATAATAATATTTTATGAAATTTCATATTATTAAAAATAATAACATATATATGGGTAAAATTTGAGACTAGCTAACACCGCAGATGAATACGGCTTAATCAGTAAATTATTTCACTGGTCAATGGCACTTCTTATGATTGCCGTCTATTTTTTAGGTAAGAACTTAGAAAATAATTATCAGTATTATTATGAAATATTAATCATTCATAATACTCTTGGCTTATTAATACTTTTATTAGCTATTTTTCGGCTTAGTTGGAAATGGATTAATATAAGACCAAAGCTTTTAGTTAGTAATAAAATTTTAGTATATGCAGCTAAGACTACATATTTTTTATTTTATTTTATATTTTTTTTACAGCCAATTTCTGGTTATTTAGTGACGAACCTACAAGGAGATACTGTTATCTTTTTTAATATAGAATTGGCGTCTATAATAGATGTGGATAGTGATTTGAGGTTTATATTCAGACAAATACATGAGTACACTAGTAATGTTGTTTTACTCCTCTTTTTTATTCATTCAGGAGCAGCATTGATGCATCATTTTATCTTAAAAGATCGTACTCTTAAAAGAATGATGTTCTCAAAAAAATAAATTACAACCAATCAGGCACTGGAAGTTTTTTGGATAATAAGTAATTTTTATTATACAGTTTACTGAAATATTTATTTGCATCGTCACACAAAATTGTAACAATGTTTTTTCCTGGCCCCATTTCTTTTGCCATTTCAATTGCCCCAGCTACATTTACACCAGAGCTAGAGCCAAGAAACAAACCCTCTGTTTTGACCATTTTGTATAAGAGTTCAAATGCTTTGTAGTCCGTAATATGATATGAAAAATCGATTAAAGAAGGTTCTACGTTTTTGGTCACTCTGTACTGACCTATTCCCTCCGCTTCTGACGGCTCCCCTTTAACTTCTAGTTTTGAAAATTTGAAATAATTATACATTTGGGCACCTTGTGGATCTGTACATGCTATTTTAATATTAGAATTTAATTCTTTAAGTCCAATGGATGTGCCTGCTAAAGTTCCTCCCGAACCTATAGCGCATGTAAAGCCGTCTACTTTTCCATCAAGTTGATTGTATATTTCTATAGCTGTAGTTTTTGAATGAAATTTATAGTTTGCAGTATTATCAAATTGGTTAGCCCACATTACAGAGGTATCTCCTTTTGATTGCAGTTCTGCAACCAGTCTTTTAGATACATGTTGGTAGTTACCTGGATCTGAGTAAGGTTTAGTTGCTACGACTTTGAGCTCTGCTCCCATATTCCTTAAAATACTTTGCTTTTCTTCTGAGGCTCCATCAGGCATAACGATTATAGTTTTGTATCCTCTTGCATTATTAATCATTGTTAAGGCAATACCTGTATTTCCAAAGGTGCCCTCTACTACAGTGCCTCCAGGCTCTATTAAGTTATTCTCCTCAGCATCAAGGATTATTCCCAGTGCTGTTCTGTCTTTTATAGAACCAGCTGGGTTCATAAATTCTGCTTTTCCATAAATATTACACCCTGTAATTTCAGATGGATATTTGAGCTTAATCAATGGCGTATTGCCAATAAAATCAACTATATCTCTCATTTTAAATTTTGGACAGAGCTTGGTCTAAATCTGCAATCAAATCATCAACATCCTCGATACCAACCGATATTCTTAACAATGTATCGGAAATACCCAATTTTTCTCTTATCGAAGAATCGATTGATGCGTGAGTCATGATAGCAGGATGTTCTATTAAACTTTCAACTCCTCCTAAACTCTCTGCTAGGGTAAATATATTTAGATTTTTGAGAAAACTTTTTACTCCATCAATATTTGTATCGAGAATAAAAGACATCATTCCACCAAAACCATCCATTTGTTTTGCTGCAACTTCTTTATATCTTTCATCAATACCTGGAAAAAAAACTTTATTAATTTTAGAGTGGTTTGTTAAAAAATCAGATATGGCAATAGCGTTCTCGTTATGCTGTTTCATTCTCACAGATAGTGTTTTAATACTTCTTGTTAGTAAATAACAATCGAAGGGCGAAGGAATAGCGCCAACTGCATTTTGAATATATGAAATTTTCTCAGCATATTCTTTATTTTCTTTAATCACAATGGACCCTCCTACGATATCAGAATGACCACCTAAATATTTTGTGGAGGAACTCACAACCATATCTGCTCCTAATTCAAGTGGTCTTTGATTGAAAGGAGAGGCAAATGTATTATCACAAATAACAGGCAAATTAAATTCACTTGCAATACTAACAGTGTTTTTAATATCAATAATTTTCATTAAAGGATTTGAGGGTGTTTCAACCCAAATGAATTTAGTATTTTCCTTTATTTCATCATTCCAGTTTACGTTTTTATCGAAATCAATATAAGTTACTTCAATATCGGATTTTACTTTATCAAATAATCTACGTGTGCCTCCATAAACATCATCGGAGCAAATTATATGGAAGTTAGTACCAAATACATCGCAAACAGTATTTATTGCTGACATTCCAGATGCAAATGCAAAAGCTTTGTGACCAGACTCGATTTGTGCTAATAGTTTTTCTAATACATCTCTGGAAGGATTTTTTGTTCTCGCATATTCATATTCAAAGTTTCCAGGTTCAATTTGTTTAAACGTTGATGAAAGATGGATCGGCGGCATGACTGCTCCGGTTTCTTTATCTGAACCATGTCCAGCATGAATTACTTTTGTGTTAAATTTTTTTTTCACAGCTCAATTTATAACCAATTAATTTTTAAATAACATCTATAACAATATTTTTCTTATTTGACAGGCTTTTTTAAATTATAAAAAATCTGTTTCATATCAACAAAAATTGAAATATTATACCTGTCCCCTAGCCGCTTGGGTTGAGACATTGTCGAGGAGGAAGGTGGCAAGGGGCAAAAATTCTTTATAAAACCAAAAGTCATTTTTAATATTTGTTGGTTAAATTTAAGTTTCTTTCGAAATTATCTGATTTAAACGATCAATTTTCATATCTACGGTTATATCGTTTGGCATCAGACTTTTCATTTCTTCATAAACCTTAAGTGCCTCTTCGTAGTTTTTATAATAAATTAAAATTCTACTAAGGCCATCAAGAGCTCCGAAATGTCTGGGTTCTAGATACAAAGTAGCCTCTATATCTCTCATAGAGCTTTCATAGTCACCCATCATAAAAAAAAATGTGGCTCTTTTATTGTAAGCCTCTGCAAAGTCTGGTTCCTCTTGAATTATGAAATCTAAAGAAGCGATAGCATCTTTATAGTTTTTTGAACTGAAAAAATAAGGCATGTTATCCATGATTGTCTGAGCTTCAGAATTTTCTGTTATCAGCCATTCTTCCCAAATTTGAGATACTATAAGACTTTGTTCTTTGTAGCTCTTAACCTCATAAAGCTGACTAAATAGATCATCAAGTTTAGGGCTGTTCTGATCTGCATAACTAATGGATAAGTTAAAAAGAAAAGTAAATATAACAATAAAAATTTTCATCTAATTTGTTAAACTACGCATATATATAATATGCAGTTTAAAAAAATATTTTATACAACCGTATCTATACTTCTATTTAGCACTCTTTCAATCGCGGAAACTATTGATAAAACTGAGTTTAGCGAAACGCAAGCTATAATAGAAAGTCAATTAAAAGCATTTATTAACAAAGATGCAGAAGGGGCTTTTTTTCATGCCTCTCCTTATATCAAAATGAGGTTTAATAACCCTCAAGATTTTATGAGCATGGTTGAGAACTACTATGAGCCAGTTTATAACCCAAAAAATTATTATTTCATGGAGTCTAAATTTTTTGAAGGGTCAATTTATCATCAATTGCAAATAATCTCTCAAGACAATGTTTCTTATCTAGCAATGTATTCGCTAGTTAAAGATAATGGGGAATGGAAAATATCAGGGTGTTCTATTTACCCAATGAACCAACAATCAATTTAATTTTTTTAATTTAGAATAAATCAAATAACCTGAGATAATTACTAAAATGGCTCCTAATATTTCAATTATTGAAGGGTAATGATTAAAAACAACAATGCTTATAACTATCCCAAAAATTATCTGTGAGTAATGTGTGATACTGAAAAATGAGGCTTCAATCCTTCTAAGGGAATAGATTAAAATCATCATAGCAACGCCATCAATCAAACCGGCACTTATCATTATTAAAAAATCGTTCATAGCAATATTTTTATAATGATTAATTGAAAATATTGTAAAAATTATACCAGCAGTCGCCATACTATAAAAAGTTAAAGCCATAGTTCTCTCGGACTTTCCATATACTCGAACGGTAAAATCTAAACACGCTAATGATATTACTCCTAAGACTAAAAAAATAACTCCTAAAGAATTAAATCCCGCATTTAAACTAAAACCTGAGACCATAAAAACTGCTATCATTGCAAGTATTAAAGAAATTATTTTTGATAGATAAATACTTTCTTTCAATATTACTATCCCCATTATTGAAAGGAGCACTGGAGCTGACAAAATTATTGGGTAAGCTATAGATAATGGTAGAAGAATTATTCCCTTAACTACAAAATAGTAAGTTAAAGTCATTAAAATTCCCCTGGCAAGGTGGAGCCTATAATTTTTAGTTTTTATTTCTGCAAAACTCTTTCTATAAAGCAGGTAAATTAAAACTGGAATTAAAGCAGAGAAGCTGGCTATTGAAAAAATAACTGTATCTTTATAAAGATCACCGATTAGTTTTATGATTGTGTCTGCGATGGAAAATAAAAAAAAGGCAAAAGTACCTAAAATATATATTAAGTGTTTTTTACTCTCTAATTGAGACATGGAATTTACTTCTATATCTCATTACCAAGAGTAATACGAACACTTTAATAATCAGTGGAATAAAAAAATAAAATATCATTATATTGGGAATATTGGGGTGTAATGAGAAATTAATAGACTGTAAATAGCCATAACCAGTTAATGCGATACCTGCAGCGATACCAATGGCTGCTTTCTTAATTATTGAGAAGAATGAAGTAAAGATCTGAGATAAACGATTGTCATTATTTTGATCAAGAATATCTGCTAATTCAATTTGAGGTATAATAAGATCAATTCCAATTCCAATACCAGTGATTAAAATGACAAATAAATATATTTGCCAACTGTTGCTATTTGTAAAAATAACAAAAAAGGAAACCAAATATAGTTAGGCTAGTACCAAACTGAAGAAGAAACATATTTGAAAACTTTCTTCCGTACAAATACCAGAAAGGTGTAGATATCAATGTTATTAAAAAATATAAAATTAATAAATATCCTGCATATTCAGTAAGCCCTAAATATTCTGAAACGAATAAAATAAATAAATTTGCAGTAAAGTTATTAGCAAGTAAGTTAAAGAATGTTATATAAGAAAAAGATACAATCTTTTTATTTTTTTCTATAAATGATTTTAGTTGTACCCAAGAAATTTCGTTTGACTTATAATTTAGCACGTCGTCATAAAATAAATAAAAAATTAACCCCCCTGTAATAGCTAAGATAATAAAAATTAATCCGCTTATTTTTATTACGTTTGGGTTTAACAAATCAACACCCTGAAGTTTTGAAATGACAGTAGGAATAATTAGAGCTGATAATACTCCTAAAATTGCAAATATTTCTTTAATTGCAGCTAAACGGAATCTTTTTTTTAAAATTTTTTTTTGATCTATTACAATTGAATCATAAGGAATAATTGCAATTGAGTAACTAATCAAAGCTAAATTATAAAAGAAAATGAAAGAATAAATGTTATCTGATTGAATAACATAAAGACCAAATAGGGAAAAAATAAATACTATTATACCAAGAAGGATTTGGTTTTTTTTTGAGCGACCTGATATAATTCTTTTTTCTGATAGGTAGCCAATTAAAAAGTCTGAAATAACATCAAATAATCTAGATGTTAATATTACCAAACCAATAACACTTAAGGGGATACCTATTGATAAATTGTAAAATGTTGGCAAAAAAATAAATAATAATAAAAAACTTCCAGCAAGATAAAATGATTGAAAACTATAGGATAAAATGGATTTAAGGTTCATTTCTAGATTTTTTGTGTTTGAACAACTTTGACTATATCAAAATATTAACTAGTGTTCAGTTAGCATTCATGCGGGGGCTGATTCGGTATTTCACTTTCCTCCTCTATATGTCGAGTCAGCCGTTCCTTTAAACTCTATATCTAGTATCTGCCTCTTTATTTTTTTTCCCCACATATACTCGCCTAGATTTCCACTTTTCGTTACTACTCTATGACATGGGACTAATAAACCCACTGGGTTCTTCCCAACCGCAGATGCGATAGCTCTCACAGCTTTTGGTTTTTTTATCTTTCTGGCAAAATCAGAATAAGAAATTGTTTTACCATAGGGAATTTTTAAAATCTCCTTCCATACTTTTTTTTGTAACTGCGTTCCATTAATAAATTCTATTTTAAGATGTGATGGTTTTTGAATTTTTCCTCTAAAAAACTCAGATATAAAAATATTAACTTTTCTAAAGATCAACCCTTTACTTGGGTTGTAGTGTTTTATGATACTCTTTATTCTTATATCGTTATATTTAATTAAATAATGAATTCCTTTCGGGCTATCTAGAACAAAAAACTTACTGATTGGTGTTTCGATAAAATCAAAACAATAACTCATTAATTAAACATTTTTTTTACTTTGTCGAAAAATCCCTCTGTCATTGTTGAATTTTTCTTGGTAAGTGTGTCATTAAATTTATTTAGAATTTTTTCTTGGTCTGCTGATAAATTTACTGGGGTTTCAGCGTGTACTCTAACAATCATATCACCTCTGGTTTTTGCTCTTAATATACTCATACCCTTACCTTTTATTCTTAATTTGTGTCCCGACTGCATTCCCTTAGGAATAGAGACGTTAACCATTTTTTTTTCTATTGTGGGAACTTCAATATTACCGCCCAAGGTGGCAGTAGTGAAAGGTATAGCAACATCACATATAATGTTATCTCGCTCTCTTTGGAAAAGTTTGTGGTTATTTACATTGATAAAAACATAAAGGTCACCGTATGTCCCCCCTCTTTCACCAGCCTCTCCCTCTCCGCTCATTCTAATTCTGTTACCCGTTTCAACCCCTGCAGGGATTTTGATTTGCAGTCTCTTATTTTGTTTTACTCTACCCGTATTACTACATTTTGAGCATCGGCTCTTCATTTCTTGGCCTGTTCCGCCACATCTTCCACATGTTCTCTCCATAGAAAAAAAGCCGCTTTGTGTTCTAACTTTTCCATATCCTTTGCAAGTAGAGCAGCTTTTATAACTGTGTTGTTCGGGACAATTGATCATTTTAGGTATAGTTACGTCTAATGCTTTTCCAGCAAAAGCTTCCTCTAAGTCAATTGTGACATCGTAACGTAAGTCATCGCCTCTACTTTCGCGTTGCCCACCTTCACCAAAGGCACCAAATATATCCTCAAAAATATCTGAAAATCCACCAAAGCCCTGCTGTCCAAACCCGCCAGCTCCACCGCCACCCTGTTCAAAAGCAGCATGACCAAATTGATCATATGTTTGTCTTTTTTTGGGGTCTTTTAAAATTTCATAAGCTTGGCTTACATCTTTAAATTTTTGTTCAGCGGAAGCATCACCCTGGTTACGATCAGGATGATATTTCATTGCTAATTTACGGTAGGCACTTTTTATATCATTGTCACTAGCTTCACGGGATATACCTAGAGTGTCATAAAAATCCTCAGCCATAATAAATTAAAGCAAGCTAAGATTTACTGTCCGCTTGCTTTTTTATCGTCGTCTACTTCTTCGTAATCAGCATCGATAACATCATCTTCATTTTTATTTTCATCAGATTTATTTTCTTGCTGTGGTTGTTCTGCACCAGGTGCTTCAGTTGATTGCTGGTCTTTGTACATCGCTTCACCCATCTTCATGGACGATTGAGTAAGATCTTGTGTTTTTTGCTTTATAACTTCAGCATCATTTTTTTCAAGGGCCTCTTTTAAATCTTTCAAGTCAGCTTCTATCTTAGATTTATCTTCTGGACTTATTTTATCCCCATGCTCTTTGATATTCTTTTCAACTTGGAAAACTAAACTGTCTGCTTGGTTTTTAACATCAACTTCTTCTCTTTTTTTCTTATCTGTTTCTGCGTTAGCCTCTGCATCTTTTACCATTTTGTCGATCTCTTCATCTGACAAACCTCCGGATGCTTGAATTTTAATCTGCTGTTCTTTTCCTGTGGATTTATCTTTTGCAGACACATTGACAATACCATTGGCATCGATGTCAAATGTTACTTCAATTTGAGGAGTTCCTCTTGGCGCTGGGGGTATGCCAACTAGATCAAATTGACCAAGAAGCTTATTATCAGCAGCCATTTCTCTTTCACCCTGGAAAACCCTTATAGTAACTGCATTTTGATTGTCTTCTGCAGTAGAAAAGACCTGACTTTTTTTTGTTGGAACAGTGGTATTTCTCTCAATTAACTTGGTAAATACTCCACCTAGTGTTTCAATACCAAGTGAAAGTGGTGTTACATCTAAAAGCAATACATCTTTTACATCACCTTGAAGAACACCTGCTTGTATTGCAGCACCCATGGCTACAACCTCATCGGGGTTAACACCCTTACTTGGGTCTTTCCCAAAAAAGTTCTTAACAATTTCAGTTACCTTAGGCATTCTTGTCATTCCACCAACTAATATCACATCATTAATATCGCTCGCTGAAAGGCCTGCATCGCTTAAAGCTTTTTTACAAGGTTCAATGGTGCTCTGAAGAAGGTCATCAACCAGCTCTTCAAGTTTAGCCCTTGTTAATTTTACATTTAAGTGTTTTGGCCCAGATTGATCTGCTGTAACAAAAGGTAAGTTAACATCTGTTTGTGAAGAACTTGAAAGTTCGATCTTTGCTTTTTCAGCTGCCTCTTTTAAACGTTGTAATGCTAATTTATCGTTTTTTAAATCTATGCCTTGCTCTTTTTTAAATTCACTAGCTAAAAAATCAATAATTCGTAAATCAAAATCCTCTCCACCTAAGTGAGTGTCACCATTAGTGGACTTAACCTCAAATACACCATCTCCTACTTCTAGAACTGATACATCAAAAGTACCGCCGCCTAAATCATAAACAACTACTGTGCCGGATTGTTTTTTATCTAATCCATATGCTAGTGAAGCTGCTGTTGGTTCATTAATAATTCTTAAAACTTCTAGTCCAGCTATTTTACCAGCATCTTTTGTTGCTTGTCTTTGTGCATCATTAAAGTAAGCCGGAACAGTTATTACCGCTTGAGTAATTGTTTCCCCAGTATAAGCCTCCGCTGTTTCTTTCATTTTTTGGAGAATGAAAGCAGAGATTTGGCTTGGGCTATATTTTTCACCCTGTGCTTCGACCCATGCATCTCCGTTGTTACCTTTGATAATCTTAAAAGGAGATAAGCCTAAGTCTTTTTGAACGGTGTCGTCTTCAAAACTTCGACCTATAAATCTTTTTACTGCATATAATGTATTTTCCGGATTGGTCACAGCTTGCCTTTTTGCTGATTGACCAATTAACTTTTCACTTTCTGTGAAAGCTACAACAGAAGGTGTTGTTCTAGCACCTTCAGAATTTTCTATTACTTTTGGATTCTTACCATCCATGATTGCCACACAAGAGTTTGTGGTACCTAAATCAATTCCAATAACTTTAGCCATTTTATGTTCCTACTTTAAAAATAAATAATCTTCTATTTATATGGGTTAATACTTGTTTAATTCAAGGGCAATAAAACTGTTGAAATATATTACTTTTCAGATTGTTTTTCTTCTTCAGTATCTTTTGCGCCTTGATTTTCTTGAGGTTTTTTTGAAACACCAACCATTGCTGGCCTTAACAATCTATCATGCAATGTGTATCCGGGTATCAGTTCTTGGACGATAGTGCCTGGTTCACAATCATTTTTTTCGATCTCCATCATAGCTTGATGTAAATTGTGATCAAATTTCTCATTAAGACTCTCGATTTTCTTGATACCAATTTTTTCAAACGTACTCAATGTAGATTGAGCAATCAGATCTAAACCCTCCACGACAGACTTAATGCTATCATTGGACTTAACATCATCTGAAATACTTGATTTTGCTCTTTCAATATTGTCTCCAATATTAATTATTTCTTTTGCAAAATTAGCTATTCCATATTTTAGTGCATCTGACTGTTCTTTTTCAGCTCTTTTTCTAAAATTTTCTAGCTCAGCTACTGCTCTTAACCTTTGATCCTTTAAACCTTCAATTTCTTCATTAAGTTTTTGAATAATTTCTTCAGCTGTTTCAGATTTTTCTTCTATCTCAGACTCAGTAGCTTCTGTATTATCTAAAATTTCCTCTTCTGACTGAGTTTGATTTTTATTTTTTTCTTCTTCTTCCATTATAGTCCTTCTATTTTTTAGAAATTGTTTCAGACATGTAACTTACAATAGGAACAATGCGCTGATAATCAATCCTTTTCGGACCTATTACACCAATAGCACCAGTAAGTCCATTTTTAGTTTTATAATTTGATAAAATCATCGATAGTTTAGTATTTTTAAAAAAGTTTGTGTTGCTACCAATAAATATTTGTACTCCTTTTGACTTTTTCAAGGCCTTAATCATTTTATTGGCCATTTTACCTGTTTCTATGTCACTCAAAAGTTCATTGATACTGTCAAGGTCTGTATCTATATTATTTTTAATTAAGTTTGGTAACCCTCTTACAAAGAATGTCTCTGAGTTTTGAGATCTTTCAATTTTTATACCATTAAGAAGTAATTTTTTTGTGGTGTTGCTAATTTGATTTTTTGCAGATTTGATAAAAATTTTTATATTATTTTGTATTTCCACAGGTGTCATAGCTTTTGGAAATTTATTAATAAAATTTCCAATACTATTCAAATCTTCAATTTGAATGTTTTCATTAATTTCTACTAATCTATTAGATGTGTAACCATCATCGTGCTCAATAATGAATATAACTTTGTGATTGTCAATTTTGTGGAAATCAATTTTTCTAATTTTTGTCAATTTTTCATTATTAATTACAAGGCTAGCTTGTTTTGATAATCCATTCAAAGTGTTAGTAATCAATTCCTGTTCATTTAAGAAATTATTTGTTTTAGATGATTTCTCAATTATCTCCCTTTCACTTTTACCAATTGCGCCTGGCTCTAAAAGAGCGTGTGTATAAAATTGCAAGCCCAAATCTGTTGGTATGCTACCCGCAGAAAAGTGTCCTTTTTGTATCAGTCCATAAAAGTTTATTTCATTTAAAACATTTCTGATAGTGGCGGGTGAAAGTCTATAAGAAATTTTTGAGCTTAACGCTTTAGAGCCCATAGGCTCTCCAGTTTTTAAATAACTTTCTACAAGTGACTTAAATATGGACTTTGACCTTGCTCCAATATCAGTAATTTTTTTATTCATTAATCTTTATTAATCTTATAACTTAAAATTATAAAACATAAATGTCTGGATATTCAAGAAATGATAGGGCACTTTCTGAAATTAGAAATTTAGAGATAATCCCAGGCTTTCAGCCTAATAATCAATCATCATGTTTGGTAAAGTTAGGTGATACCCATGTCTGTTGTTCTGCTATCATTGAAGATAGGGTTCCTGGCTTTTTAAGAAATTCTGGAAAAGGTTGGTTAACTGCGGAATATGGAATGTTACCCTCTTCTACATCTGAAAGAATGGATAGGGAAGCAGCAAAAGGGAAACAATCTGGAAGGACACAAGAAATCCAAAGGCTTATTGGTAGAAGTTTAAGATGTGCTGTTAATTTGGATATACTTGGTGAAAAAACTATAAAGATTGATTGTGATGTTATAAGTGCCGATGGTGGCACAAGGACTGCATCAATAATTGGTGGATATGTAAGTCTTGTTCGATCTGTAAATGAATTTAAAGATAAATATAATCTATCAAAGGCCATAATAGTAAATCAAGTTGCAGCTATTTCAGTTGGTGTCGTTAAAGGAACACCTTGCATAGATTTAAATTATATTGAAGACTCTGGAGCTGAGGTAGATTGTAATGTTGTTATGGCTAATGATGGACAATTTATTGAGTTTCAGTCTACTGGGGAAGAGGCTAAATTTAGTAAACAAACTATTATGGATTTTATTGAACTTGTTAAAAGTTCAATGCCAGAGATTTTTAATACTCAAAACTTAGCAATTGAAAAATAGTTTATTACTCGGCACTAGCAATGCTGGCAAATTACAAGAATTTATATTTTACATTAAACACTTTAGTTTGTTTGAAAATTTTCAGATACATGATCTTAACGAGTTCAAAGATCTCGGAGAACCTATAGAAGATGGTACAACCTTTAAGGAGAATGCTGAAATTAAATCAAGATATTTTTTAGAAAAGACTAATTCTCTTGTATTATGTGATGATAGTGGATTTATTGTAAACAACCTAAAGGACTATCCTGGCATAAATACAGCCAGAGAAGCAAGAAAAATGGGTGGCGAACAAAAGGTCATTGATTTTATTTTTAGTAAGTTTGAGAACTTAAATTATATTGCCTCATCATTTTTTTGTTCTATTTGTGTGTTAGGGAAGAAAGAAAAATATAATGTTTCTGGCAGTATTCCAGGATTTGTTATAAAAGAAAAAAGGGGAGTGAATGGTTTTGGATATGATCCTTACTTTATTCCCAGATATAGTAATAAAACTTTTGCTGAAATGGAAAAAAGTCAAAAGTTATTAAATTCTCATAGATATAAAGCGTTTGAAAAATTAACTACTCAAATATTACAGGATAATTAATCATCAAATTATCTATAGACAATTTTCCAAAATCTTCATGATTAATAGTGCTTGGTAAAAAATTGTTTTCTAGAATCTGGTTAGCAATAGATAATGATATTTTTACTGAAGTTTTGAAGAAGAATTCTCGATGGGGTTCAGCCATATTGACAATATTAATATTTTTTAAGAAAGTCCTATTTATAGGCTTATAATAATTTTCTAAATTTTTCCTTTGTTCTAAAAAGTTATCAATTAGATAAACCCTCTCTAGAGGGTAGGTCCCATCCTCAGTTGCTAAATAGCCGACTAAATCCTTATAACTAAAATTGTCATCAATTATGATTATATTGTCGTAAGTGTTGAGATCTCCCATCAATTTTACTGATAACTCTAAATCTACTGCACTATCTCCAAAAGGAGTGGATTTAATATATTTCAAAGGATAAGTTTGTTCAAAATATTTGAATAATTTTAATCCATATTCATTTTGCTTATATAAAACGCCTAAAGAATTTGATGACTTTATATAATCACCAAGTATTTTGATATGATGATAGGGGCTACTAAATACAAAAATAATTTCATTATCTGCATACTTATTCATTACCGAATAATCATTAGATAAGGAAATTATAAAGGTATTTTCACCAAGTTTATTTGGTAAATGAAATAAATCTTTTGAATTAGTCGGTCCTATTATAAGAGTATTGTTAAGTTGGTTTTGTATCTCTTCTATTGAGTAAATAAAATCAACTTTTTTAATATTAGAGAAATTTTCAATT
>CABZUC010000003.1 GCA_902528805.1 uncultured Alphaproteobacteria bacterium | reverse complement strand
CACAAATTTACATAATTTATGTGTAAGATCTTAAAATAAAATTTAATAATTAATGTTGAAAAACAATGATAATAAAACCGAAAAAGATATAAACAAGTATTAATTTAACTTCTATGAAATTCTCAAAATAAATTTTGCAAAACACCTTATATAATTGATGGAAACATCAGATAAGTTGAGTTGTATTTAGAAGGTATGACCAACTGATTCATGATTGAAAATACAAAAAAAAAATAATCCACTCCCTCATACAAAATGGCGGGAGCGACAGGGCTCGAAACCGTGATCTACTATGAAAAAGGAAGGATTGATAAATCATCTATCCCATATTGTCTAAAAGAAATCAATATTGAGAATATCGACTACATTTGCTCTCATTATTAAAGTATGAGAATTATCACTTTTCATTATACGAAACTAGCTAAATAAAGAATGAAGAAGTATCGAGATATCTTAGAAATACTTACTAATAATATAAAAATACTAAATCGAACTTTTAATACTCCTGCTAGTAAAGTTAGGGGGTCACCAATAATAGGAACCCAAGATAAAAGTAAAGACCATAGTCCATATTTTTGAAAATATTTTTGACTTCTCTCCATTTGCTCTGAAGAAACTGGAAACCATTTTCGATTTTGAAATAAAGTAATTTTTTTTCCCACGTACCAATTGGTAACCGAACCTAAAATATTGCCGATGCTGGCAAAAATTAAAAGAAAGTATTTTTCAAATGAGTTTGATAAATACATCGTGGCTAAGACTACTTCTGATGAAAATGGAAGAATTGTAGCGGCTAGGAAACTAATTATTAGAAGCTTGAAATAAGAGAGTAAAATTAACAAGAGGAGTTATTTGATAACTTTGAAATTTTAATTTATTTCAAATTAAAAAAAATTTATTTATTCTTATAATCAAGAAATATTTAGTTCATTTATTTATTAAAAGATTAAAACTTGCCACCTACCTTTGAAGTGGCGGGAGCGACGGGACTCGAACCCGCGACCTCCTGCGTGACAGGCAGGCGTTCTAACCAAACTGAACTACACCCCCGACTTTTGTCGAATGGTGGGCGATGACGGACTCGAACCGCCGACCCTCTCGGTGTAAACGAGATGCTCTACCAACTGAGCTAATCGCCCTATCTAATTTGCAAAATTAGACTGTGGACTTTATTAGTTCTTTGAGCTGTTTTCCAGCAAGAAATTTTGGCTTTTTTGATGCAGGAATTTGGATTGACTCACCAGTTCTTGGGTTTCTTCCAGTTTTAGCTTTTGTGTCAGCTACCTTGAAAGTACCAAAACCTGCTATCTTTACATCCCCTCCAGCCTTTAAAGTAGATGTTATTATATCAAATAAACTTTCTACAGCCTTAGTTGCATCTGATTTTCCAACACCATTTTTCGTACTATATTCAGCAATGAGTTCATTTTTATTCATACCGAACCTCCTTAGTGATTCTATTTATTAATTGTAGTAAGAAAAAAGTAAGAAAATCAACAAGAATATACTAGTTTACAAAAGTTTTTTCTTGATTTTGCTGGCTTTTTGGTTTCACAGACTCTGTTACTATGTGTCTCCAATCGAGTTTTTTGTTGATTTTATTGATTTTTCCATCGATAGCGATGTCTAGTACCTCTCTAGCAAATTCAACTTTTTTGATATTTAATTTATTTTGAATATCTTTTTGTATTTCAGAAAGGTCCTTCTCATTTTCTTTTGGAATAATAACGGTCTTGATACCGTACCTTATAGCTGCGAGAAGTTTCTCTTTTAGCCCCCCTATGGGAAGCACTCTTCCTTTTAAAGTAATTTCTCCAGTCATAGCAACGTCCCTTTTAATTTTCAGGTCCGTTAGAGATGAAATTAAGGCAGTGAATATTGTAATACCAGCACTAGGTCCATCTTTTGGTGTTGCGCCTTCAGGGACATGAAGGTGAATATCAACTTTATCAAATACTTTTGGATTTACGCCAAATTCAACTGAATTTGATTTAATATATCCAAGAGCAGCAGTGATTGACTCCTTCATTACATCTCCAAGTTTGCCAGTGGCATTGATTAAGCCTTTGCCTGAAGAAAGGTTCACTTCAATATTTAAAATATCGCCACCAACTTGTGTCCATGCAAGGCCATTAGTAATTCCAACAAGGTTTTTCTTTTCTAAAACACTCTCTTTAAATTTTTCAGGACCTAAAAAATTTACAATTGTTTTTGCATCAAAAACAAAAGGTTTTTTGGATCTAGATTTTGTTTTTTCCAATTGTAAAACTAATTTTCTAAAAAGTTTATCAAAAACTTTTTCAAGTCCCCTTACCCCTGACTCTCTTGTATAATGTCTTACGATTTTAGTAATAACAGACTTATCAAGTTTAAACTCATTATTTTTTAGAATGTTTTTATTCATTTTTCTTGGAATTAAATATTTCTTTGCTATTTCCACTTTTTCTTTTTCAGTATATCCGGAAACCTCGATAACCTCTAATCGATCTAATAATGGGCCTGGGATATTGTATGTATTACCTGTACAAATAAACATTACATTTGATAAGTCATAATCAACTTCTAAATAATGATCGTTAAATTGATTGTTTTGTTCTGGATCTAGAACTTCTAATAACGCCGATGATGGATCACCTCTCCAATCACTACCAACCTTATCAATCTCGTCGAGTAGGATAATAGGGTTTGATGTTTTTGTTTTTTTCATAGCCTGAATAAATCGACCTGGCATTGATCCTATATATGTTCTTCTATGGCCTCTTATTTCAGCCTCATCTCTTAAACCACCTAATGAAATTTTTGCAAATTCTCTTCCGGTAGCTCTTGCAATTGATTTACCTAATGAGGTTTTTCCAACACCTGGAGGTCCAATAAAACAAAGAATTGTTCCTGAGGCTTTTTTTGATCTTTTTTTAACAGCAAGGAATTCAAGAATTCTCTCTTTAACTTTTTCAAGACCATAGTGATCATCATTTAGTATTTTTTCAGAACCCTTAATATCTATGACTTCTTTAGAGAATTTTTCCCATGGAATGTCCAATATCCACTCTAAATAATTACGTATCACTGACGCTTCAGCAGACATAGGGCTCATAGACTTTAATTTCTTAAATTCATTTAGGGCTTTTTCTTTTGCTTCTTTGGATAAATTTACTTCATTAATTTTTTTCTCAATTTCAGAGTACTCGTTAGAACCGTCCTCACCATCACCAAGTTCTTTTTGAATAGCTTTCATTTGTTCATTTAAGTAATACTCTCTTTGAGTTTTTTCCATTTGTCTTTTTACTCTATTTTTGATTTTTTTCTCAAGAGCAGAAAAATTTAATTCTTTTGAAAAGAAATTTAATAAGTTTTGAATTTTTTTGTTAATGTCAATTATTTCTAGGTTTTTTTGTTTTTCATCAATGCCTATGTTTAGATTATAATAAATATTATCAATAAATTGATACGGATCTTCTATATTTAAGAGACCTTCAAGAATGTCATTATTATTACCTATATTTTGGATGTAATTTTGAAATTCGTTTTTAAGAACTCTTAGTGAGGCTTTTAATTCAGCTGAATTTTTTTTATTTACAATTACTGGCTCTAACTTAGCTGTGAGAAAATTATTACTAGCTTTAACAGCTGATTTTATTTTAACAATTTCTAAACCTTCAGTAAGAACTTTATAGGTATTATCAGGTAACTTAAGAAATTGAATAATTTTAGATTTTACCCCATAAGAATAAACATCGTTTACTTGAGGGTCATCGGTAGTTGGCTCTTTTTGGGTGAATAGATAAATAATCTTATTGTTATTATTCATTGCAAAATTAATTGCATCAATCGATTTGGCTCGGCCAACAAATAAAGGTGAAGTTATTGAGGGATAAACGACTAGATCCCTTAAAGGTAAGATAGGTCCGATAATTTGATTTTCCATACTATTAAAATAGTGAGGAATTTTTAATTTTCACCCACTTTTTTTTTTATTTTAAGCTTTTCTTTATATACGATTATTGGATTGTTTGAGATTACTGACTCTTTGCTCAAAACAACCTTATCCACAGAGTCTTTATCAGGAATATCAAACATACAATCTAGTAGTAACTTTTCCATTATTGATCTGAGCCCTCTAGCTCCAATTTTTTTCTCTACTGCTAATTGAGCTATTTGCTCTCTTCCATCATCTGTTATCTCAAACTCTACGCCTTCAAAAGAAAAAAGTGCTTTATATTGCTTAGATATTGCATTTTTTGGCTTGGTAAGTATTTCTTTTAAATCCTCAAGAGATAGCTCATTAAGACTTGCGCTAACAGGAAGTCTTCCAACTAATTCAGGAATGAGTCCAAATTTAATCAAATCGTCATTTTCAAGTTGTGATGTCATTGGCTGGTCCTGATTTACTGATTTATTAAAACCTATAGACTTTTTATTTACACGATTTTTAATAATTTTATCAACTCCTTCAAAAGCACCACCACAAACAAACAATATATTTTTAGTATCAACTTGAAGAAACTCTTGTTGGGGGTGTTTCCTTCCACCTTGTGGAGGCACACTCGCTGTAGTCCCCTCAATGATTTTTAAAAGAGCTTGTTGAACACCCTCTCCAGAAACATCTCTAGTTATTGAAGGATTCTCACTTTTTCTTCCAACTTTATCTATTTCATCGATGTAGACGATCCCTTTTTGTGCTAAAGATACATCATAATCACATTGTTGAAGTAATCTTAAAATAATATTTTCTACATCTTCGCCAACATACCCTGCCTCAGTAAGAGTAGTTGCGTCTGCAATTGTGAAAGGAACATTTAAAAATTTTGCTAAAGTTTGTGCAAGAAGGGTTTTACCGCATCCTGTTGGTCCAATCAATAATATGTTCGATTTAGATATTTCAATGTCTTTAGAGGGATTTTGGACTCTTTTGTAATGGTTATATACAGAGACAGACAATATTTTCTTTGCGTGATCTTGACCAATAATATGATCATCTAAATAATCGTAAATCTCACTAGGTTTTGGTATTTCAAATTTTTTCTTTGTATCAATTTTATCGTCTTCAACTAGTATATCCTTACACAGAACCACACATTCATTACAAATATAAACATTGGGTCCAGCTATTAATTTTTTTACTTCTTCTTGGCTTTTACCACAAAAAGAGCAGGATATTTTTTTATCGGAGCTATTAGCAGAAGTTATTTTTTCATCAGACATATTTATTTTTCAATTCTAGTTGTTATAACCTTATCGATCAAACCAAATTTTTGAGCCTCCTCTGGGTCAAAGAATCTATCTCTTTCCATTGCTTTTTCAATTTCATTTATACTAATATTGGTGTGTTTTTGATAGATTTCATTTAGTCTTTTTTTTGTTTTTAAAATTTCCTCAGCATGAATTTTAATATCACTAGCTTGTCCAGAAAAACCACCAGATGGTTGATGAATCATAATTTTAGCATGAGGTAAGGCATATCTATTTCCCTCTTTACCAGCAGCGAGTATCAATGAGCCTGCGGAGGCAGCTTGTCCAATACACACTGTATGAACAGGGCATTTAATATATTGCATTGTGTCATACATGGCTAAGCCGGCAGTTACCAGTCCACCAGGTGAGTTAATATATAAATTAATAGGTTCTTCTGGATTTTCAGACTCTAAAAATAATAGTTGAGCACAGATTAGTGAGGCAGTTTCATCGTTAATTGGACCAGTAAGAAAGATTATTCTTTCTCTAAGCAGTCTAGAGAAAATATCAAATGATCTTTCTCCTTTCCCAGATTGTTCAATGACTATGGGTACCAGGTTCATGATTGTGAGATCCTTTTTTCATTAATTCTTCTAAGCTTAACTTAGTTTCTTTGATTTTGAAAGTTTTCATAGACTCATCTGCTATTTTATTTCTTAATAAAGTTCCATAAGCAGTCTCTGCTGTCCTCTGATCAATTTTTTCACCATAGTATTTTTGAATATATTCTTGCAATTCTTTTTGTTCTACTTTTACATTTAAAAATTTCACTAATTCTGAAAAAAATACATCTTTTTGTATATTCTCACTAGTAAGTTTTTTTAAACTATCAATTCTCTCTTTGTGTTCCTCTTTCATCGAGGATAAATCAATTTGATATTTTCTTTTAAGTTCTAAATTTACAACCTCATCATTAATTTCAATTTTCTTTTTATCAGATAAAACTTTAAGAAGATCTTCAATGAAAAACTCTTTTTGAAGATAACTTATATCCTCTTTTAGTTTATTATCTATTTTATCATTTAATTCTTTCGTAGAATTTAATTTTAAAATTTTTATTAATTCTTCATCATTTTTTGGATAAATCTTTTTATTAATATCTTTAATTTTTGCGTCTATTTTTGTTCCCTTTGCAGTAAAACTAAAATCAGATTTGTTTTTAATTTTTAATAGAGCTTTTTTTAAATCTAAGAATATTTCTTCTTTTGTCTCAGTATTTAAATCAACCCTAACCTCTTTTTGTGTAAATAATTTTTTTTGTTCTTCTTCATAGTTTATTATTTCAAAGTCTATTACAGAATTATCATCTGATATTTCTATACTCTCTAAAGAATAGTATTCTTTTCTGATCTTTCCTCTGAAGTCATCAATATCTTTTTTTGTAACCTCTGATGTTATTTTTTCTATTTCGCTTGTTTTAAGTTCATCTAATTTAATTTCTGGTTTCAAATAAAAAGCTAAGGAAAAATTATATGAGTCTTTGAAATTTATATCCGGCTGAACTAAAGATTGAATTTTTTCCTTTTCACTAATCGTGTTTATATTTTTTGAAATTTCATCATTTAGTACTTCGTTTTCAATTTGAGGACCTATTTTTGATTTAATTATGTTAACGGGTACCTTACCCTTTCTAAAACCTGCAATTTCAAAAGAGGGTTGTTTATCTAAAACCTTTTGATCGATAATTTTGTTTATAGCTACTTGATCTAGAGACACCTCAAAGGAGGATTTGAAGTTATTTTTTTCTATATTTTTATATTCCATTTATTCATTTTCTTGGTGCGCCAGGAGGGACTCGAACCCCCACGGTTGCCCACTGGTTCCTAAGACCAGCGCGTCTACCATTCCGCCACTGGCGCACAAATTGGGGCGAGTAAGGGGACTTGAACCCCCGACCTCCGGTACCACAAACCGGCGCTCTAACCAACTGAGCTACACCCGCCAAAAATTGAATTAATTTATAGTATAGATATTATGCAAATTAAACATTATATTTGGATCCCTAAATATGAAAAAAATTGAAGCAATAATTAAACCTTTTAAATTAGAGGATGTTAAAGATGCTCTTGGCGAAATTGGTCTAAGTGGATTAACCGTATCTGAAGTAAAAGGGTTTGGTAGACAAAAAGGTCATACTGAGCTTTATAGAGGAGCCGAATACATAGTAGACTTTCTACCAAAGGTTAAAATCGAATTAGTAGTCGATGACAAAAAATATAATGAAGCTATTGAAGTTATTATCAAACACTCCAACACAGGCAAAATTGGTGATGGAAAAATCTTTGTATATGAAGTTTCAGAGGCTATTAGAATTCGCACAGGCGAAAAAGGTAAAGACGCTATATAATTTTTATTATACCAAGTTAATAATTTAGGAGGATATTAAATGGACAAAAAATCATTACAAAAAATGATCGATGAGAATGGAATAAAGTACATTGATTTCAGATTTACCGATCCATTAGGGACATGGCAGCATTTTTCAAATCATATTAATACTTTTGAAATGGATGTTTTTGAAGAAGGAGTTGGCTTCGACGGTTCTTCAATTAGATGTTTTCAGTCAATCGAAGCAAGTGACATGATATTAATTCCAGATATGGAAACTGCATTTGTAGATCCATTTTTTACAGACCCTACTCTAGTTTTAATATGTGATATCCAGGATCCTATTACTGGACAAAAGTACGATAAAGATCCAAGATACGTTGCAAAAAAAGCTGAAGAATATGTTAAGACATCTGGTATTGGTGATAGTATTTTTTTTGGACCAGAAGCAGAATTTTTTCTGTTTAATAATGTTCAAATTAACACACACCCTCATCATTCTTCTTTTTCTGTGGACTCAGGTGAAGCTGTTTGGAATACAGGTACAAATGAAAGTCCAAATCTAGGTTATAAGGTCAGAAATAAAGGCGGCTATTTCCCATGCCCGCCTCACGACACTATGCAAGATGTTAGATCAGAAATGGTAAATCATATGGTTTCAATTGGTATGAGTGTTGAAGCTCAGCACCATGAAGTTGCTACTGCTGGTCAATGTGAAATTGATTTAAAATTTGACACTTTAGTTAAGATGGCTGATGACCTTCAAAAATATAAATATGTTGTCAGAAATACAGCAAAAAGTAATGGTTTGAGTGCCACTTTCATGCCAAAACCACTATCAAATGATAATGGTTCAGGAATGCATTGCCATCAAAGTATTTGGTCAAATGGTAAACCAATATTTTACGGTGAAGGTGGATATGCTAATCTTAGTGATGAAGCAAAATTCTATATTGGTGGTTTGCTTAAGCACGCTCCATCTTTATTAGCATTTACAAATCCTACTATAAATTCTTATAAGAGATTAGTTCCCGGTTATGAGGCACCAGTAAAACTTGCATACTCCAATAGAAATAGAAGTGCCATATGTAGAATACCTGCGTATTCTCCGTCACCAAAAGCAAAAAGAGTCGAGTTTAGATGTCCAGATGCCACAGCAAATGGTTATTTATCATTTTCAGCTATGCTCATGGCAGGTTTAGATGGAATTAAGAATAGGATTGATCCCGGCGAACCAATGGACAAAAATCTTTATGATTTACCACCTGAAGAACAGTCAAAAGTGAAAGAGGTACCAGGTAGTCTTGAAGAAGCAATTGATAATTTAGAAGCTAATCATGACTTCCTACTTGAAGGTAATGTATTCACTAAAGACTTACTTGAATCGTATATAGCATATAAAAGAGAAGAAGAAATCGAGCCAAATAAATTACTTGTTACACCAGCTGAGTTCGATATGTATTACGATTATTAAACTAATTTAAGAGCAACCTGTCTAAATATTTTTTATTATCTAATTTAGACGGGTTGCCAGTTAGATCTTCAAACATTAATAATTCTCTTAAATAATCAATATCATCTCCATATGAAAATTCTTTATTATTTATGTGGCTGATATCTTCTTGAATTTTATAGAGTTGAAAAAGATCTTTATTATTTTTTAAAGGATTTTTTATATCTACTATTTTTAAAAAGTAATTATTATCAATTTTAGAAAAGTTTGAAATAATTTGATTTTTCATTTTTATAAAATATTTATAAAATTTTAAATTATTTGTTAAAAGACATATTTTTATAAAAGACAATTTATGGAATGGTTCACTAGTCTTTGAATAAAATGAAAAGAAATTTTCAATATTAATTACTTGATCAGAGTCTCTATCAAAAGGTTTATTTCTATCGTCAATTATTAGGATATTTTGATCAATATATTGTTTCATTATCGAGTAAAATCTCCGTACAATTTTAATATTGTCTATGTGATTATTTTTGTTTGATTGATAAATAAAAAAAATATCTAAATCAGAAAAATTAGTAGCCATTTTGACACCATAACTTCCAAATAAAATAGGTGTTAAATCAGAGAAAATATTGCTTCTATTGATAATGTATTCATTTTTAACTAGTTCAAAAATATAAAAAATAAATTTTCTCATAGCCGTATTTCGTTTTTTGAGGAAGTCAGTATTTGTTATTTTTTTTGAGAGTAATAAATAATCTAATAAAAATAAAATTTCATAAATATCTTGGATTGATTTTTTTAAATCTAAATCAAAATTATCAGAAAATTCTCTCAGCTTAAAAGTAGGTATGCCATAATTAAAAAAATAGACTAATGACTCTATTAAAAAATTATTTTTATAAATAAGATTTGTTAATTTAGGGGATTTCTCAAATATAAAAACTAATTCTGAAAAAATTTTATTATTATATTTATATAAAGCAGTTAAATGGACACCTGACTTATAATAGTTAATTAAATAGTCAAATTTTATAATCAGATCATCTCTTTTGTTATGTATTGATAAAATATTTATAAGGCTTGAAATAGACACTAAATAATCATTTTTTACTGTATCTGAACTATTGATTTTCTCAGCTCTTTTGAGAAGACTATCTATAATTTTTTGGCTATGTTCACTAAATTTTTTTCGTCGTAAATTTTCAATATTTATTTTGGGGAAAAATAAACGCTGATATATTGTTTGAATTTCAGATTTGTGTTTATCTAATTTGATTGAAAAATTATCTAATACTGAATTTAAATAGATTTCATTAGAATCAATTATATTTTGAAAAGTATTCTTTTTTATATGTAAATAATTCTCAATTTTACGGAAGTAGTAATATGCCTGTGTAATATTTTTTAAGTCATTTTTTGGAATTATATTTTCATGTTCTTTTAAATTTACAAGTAATTTATGAATATTACTTTCTTTAAAAGAATTTATTTTTCCAGACCAAAGAAGTTGGTTAAAATGTATTATATTTTCACAAGATCGAATAAAGCCATAAGAATTTTTTATATCTAGCTTTTGTTCAGTATTCTTGGAGGCAAAGAGCTTTTTAATTTCATCTATAGCGTAATAGTCAAATGTTCTTCTAAATAAAAAACTTTTTATTGCTTCCTTAAATGAGAAATATTTTTGAATATCGCCACACAAAAAACTTGATCTATGAAATGCTAATCTCTCCCAGTTTCTGCCAACTGATGTATAATAATTAATTGCTTGATCCATATCAGATATAATTAATGAATCACCAAAATCTGGTCGTAACCTTAAATCTATTTTATGAAAAAAAGACTCTGAAATATTCGAAATATCACTAATAGTTTTCTTTATAGATTTATTGAAATCTTGGAGAGAAATAGGACTATTTTTGGAGTCATAAAATATGATTATATCAATATCAGAGGCAAAATTTAAGTCTCTTACACCAATTTTACCCATACCTAATATAAAATAATATTTTTTTAAACTACTATTAAATGATGTATATAAATTGATATTAATGATTTTACTTAAAATATTTTTGCATAAAATAGACCACAATCTTGATCCATTAGACTGAGAAATTAAATTTTGATGAATTGATATAAAAATTAAATAAATAAGCTCATTTTTAAGTGTATTTATATTGAAAAAGTTAGTAGTAGAGGAATTAGAAAATTTTTTTATATTACTTTTGTAGTGATTAAGTATTAATTTTGCATCAACCCTAGAAACATTATAAGAATTATTAAGATATTCATATTTTGATAAAAAAGTGGAAGATTTATATAATCTCTCTAACTCCAAATGACATTCCTCTCAAAATAATTTAATAAGCCACTATAATTATCAATAGCTGATATTTCTTTTTTTACTTTTTTGGAATTGGATATGTTACTAAGTGCAGTTAATATACTCTTTTTTAATAAATTAATATTTAAATATTTGTAATGCTCTAATTCAATTATTGTATTAATTATTGAAGTTGTCTTCTTTTTGACATTCTCAAGATCTAATTTTTCTAAAAAAAAAGCATCTTTCGCAAATTGCCTACCAATCATAAATTGAGTAATATTTTTTGACTGAAAAAATTTAAAGGTTTCTAAATCATTAACCTCACCATTAGGAATAAGTTCCATTTCAGGAAATTGATCGCAACACTCTAAAAATAAATTGTAATTGATTTTCGGAATTGTTCTATTTTTTTTGGTATCTAAGTTCAAAATACCATTTCTACAATGTATAAATACTTTTTTAATTCCTATTTCATTAAACAATTTAAGATAATTAAAAATATAACTCTTATCCTCATTCATACCTAAACCAAGTCTACATTTTACTGATACATCTTTATTATATTTGATCAATTCATATAAACATTTTTTTACTAAGTCATACTTTTGGGTTAAAGCTAAACCAAGCATATTTTCTTGGACTCTAGAACTTGGGCACCCTAAATTAAAATTTACATGTTTAATTATATCTACTTTATTTAAAATATTTATTGTTCTTTTAATTTCTTCAGGATCTGAGCCTGCAATTTGAATGGCGCTTTTATTATTTTTTAAAAAATGCTTGGTTATTGTTTTGGTCTCATTGTGAATGATTGCTTTATCCACTATCATTTCAGAAAAAGTAGTTACGCTATTTCCATAAATGTTTTCCACTAAACTTCTAAAATAGCAGTCTGTGTAACCCATCATTGGTGCTAAATAATAATTCATCGAAAAAATTCTTTTAATAATTGAAAAATACTTTAATAAAAGTAAAAATCATTAAAAATCAAGATATTGGAAAATTTCAACATAAATCAACTAGTTTTTAATTCTGATGGGCTAATACCTACGATTGCTCAAGAGAAGTCAACTAATGAAATTCTCATGATGGCCTATTCAAATAAAAATTCTATTGAAATGACAGTAAAAACAAAAAAAGCTTACTTTTGGAGTAGAAGTAAAAAAAAATTATGGTTAAAAGGCGAAACTTCTGGCAATAAACTCAATATAATTAATATTTATACAGATTGTGATAGCGATACTCTAATTTTTGAAGTAGAGCTTGAAGGAGACGGTGCCTGTCATACTGGTTCAAAAAGTTGTTTTTATAAAAAGTTAGAATTATGAGTGAAGTAGTAGCATATAAAGACACAAATAATAATTATTGGGATACCGAAGTCGAAAATAGTACTCCTATAAAACATAAATCTGAAGATGCTTTAAACATCATGCGTCACGATATGGCTCATATTTTAGCAGAAGCTGTCATATCTCTTTTCCCGAATGCCAAACCAACTATTGGTCCATTTATAAAAAATGGTTTTTATTATGACTTTGATATGGAAAATACTCTATCAGACGACGACTTAGCTAATATAGAAAAAAAAATGAAAGAAATTCTTTCAGAGGGAAGAAACTTTTTAAAGAGAGCTGTAACTAAAAAAGAAGCATCAGAAATATTTAAGGATAATAAATATAAATTAGAACTTATTAGTAATTTAGATAATTCTGATGAAATAACACTCTATGAGCAAAAAAATTTTACTGATCTTTGTAAAGGTCCTCATCATAAAAGTACAAAAGATTATAATGCCAGCTTTAAAATAACAAATGTATCAGGGGCTTATTGGAGAGGTATTAGCACTAACAAAATGCTTCAAAGAATATACGCAACCGCTTGGTATTCTGAAAAAGAACTTCGAGTATATTTAAAAAATTTAGAAGAGGCTAAAGAAAGAAATCATAGAAGATTAGGCACAGATATGGGTTTGTTCCTTCTAACTGATTTATCGGCAGGGAATGTATTTTGGAAAGATAAAGGCTTAACCTTATATCAAAACATTGAAAAATATATTCGTTCTGAGCAACAAAAACTTAACTATTTTGAAGTCAAAACACCTGAGCTAGTATCAAATGAGCTTTGGATAAAGTCTGGTCATTGGGACAATTTCAAAGAAAATATGTTTACATCGGAAACTGACAACAAGACATTTGCTTTAAAACCTATGAATTGTCCATGTCATATTGTTTTATTTAACTCTCAACTGATAACTTACAAAGATTTACCACTTAGATACTCGGAGTTTGGTAAGTGTCATAGATATGAACCCTCTGGAGCTCTAAATGGATTATTTAGGGTTAGAGGTTTTACTCAAGATGATGCCCACATATTTTGTTCTGCAGAACAAATTTATGATGTTTGTAATGAGACAACCCTATTAATTGAGAGAGTGTATAAAAAGTTCGGATTTGAAAAAATAAAATATAATATTTCTACTCGCCCAGAAAAAAGTATTGGTGCTCAAGAAAACTGGGACAATGCAGAAAATCAGTTAAAAAAAGTTTTAAATGACAACAACAAAGAATTTAATATTTTAGAGGGTGAAGGGGCATTCTATGGCCCAAAAATAGAATTTACATTAGAGGACTCATTAGGTCGAGAGTGGCAATGTGGAACAATACAAATTGACTTCAATCTCCCAGATAGGTTGGGTGCAAAATACAAAGACAAAAATGACAAAAACCAAGTTCCAATAATGATACACCGAGCAGTTGTAGGATCTCTAGAGAGGTTTATAGCAATTATTCTTGAAAACACTAATGGCTGGCTTCCTTTATTTGTTACGCCCATACAACTTGCAATTCTCCCTGTTTCCGAAAAATATGTAGATAATAGCAATCAAATTAAAGAAAAACTTCAAAAACTTGGTGTAAGAGTAATTGTTGATAGTTCGGATAACAAATTGGGATATAAAATAAGAAATTCTGTTTCTAAAAAGATACCCTATTCTCTAGTAATTGGTGAGAAAGAGATTGAGTCAAACTCATTTACTTTAAGAAGCAATGAGGGCAAGAATACTTCTTTTGATAATATTAAAACTCTCTCAGATTTCTTTATCAGTAATTAACTATTAAATAGTAGATTTATAAAATAAGTTAATTTCTTAAAAATGAGTGACCATATCAAGGCAGTAATTATAGTAGTTTTGAGTGGATTAATATGGAGTTTTGGACCACTAGTGGTTAAAAATATGATTGACCCTCAAATCTATCAACTCCCCTACCTTGTTATTAGAGGGCTTACAGTTGCAATTATCATCGCCATATATCTTATACTAAATGAGCAAAAAGTCTTTTTTATGAATGTAATCAAAATAGATAAAGTTTCTGTGATTGGTGGTCTTAGTTTAACAACAGCCATGGTTGGTTTTATTTATTCAATAAGCAATACAACTGCCGCAGTTACTCTATTTATGTTGGCGTTAATGCCTTTTTTAGCATCATTAATTGCCCTAGTGTTTATTAATGAGAAAATCTCAAAACAAAATTTTATAACTATGATTATTGCGTTTATTGGTGCTTTAATAATGATATATGCAAGTGCCTTTAGTGGATCTTTGTATGGATTAATTATGGGCTTTATATCAAGTCTTGGCTTTGCAGCATTCACCGTTGCTTTGAGAAGCAAAAGTAACTTTAAAAAATTTTATATTTTAATTTATGCTGGAATTTTTTGCGCAGTTATTTCCACCTTTTTAATGATTTTTAATGATCAAGAAATCTATTTACCTTTTAGAAATATTTTGTTGAGTATGACTCACGGTTTAATTGTTGCAACTGGTCTTATACTGTTTAGCATCGGTTCAAAACAATTACTTTCGGGAGAACTAACAATGCTATCTTTATTAGAAGTAGTTGGAGGAATTTTTTGGGCCTGGCTACCAATACTTGGTATCAATGAAACCCCCAGTATTAATACAATTATAGGTGGAATTATTATTTGTTTAGCTATTGCGATGAACTCATATCGTTTTGATAAAAAAAGACTTCAAAATTTAATTAGATAGTTAGTCCAATAACCCCTATAAAAGTTAAAGAGATACCTAAAGTTTGAATTTTAGATATTTTTTCTTTCAGGACCATTCTTGCTAGTAAAACCGTTACAAGACCAAAACCTGAGGAAATCACCACTGCAATACTCACTTTATCAAAGGCGTATGCTGAAACTAAACAGAAATAACCGGTTGTTTCTAATATTCCCTGAAAAAACAAAATAGGAGCTGCTTTTTTTGTCATTGTTATCTTAGACTTTATAAATAACAATAAGGTTGCTATACCCAACAAACTAAAAAATCTTACATACACAACTGCTTCGATTGGATCCAGAGAGTTAGATGCCTCTTGAGAGAAAATAAGACCTAAAGCCAACATACCACTTGCCATAAATGATACAATTAAAGCTTCTTTTATTTGTTTTTTTGATAAACCAAGGCTTTCTTTGAAACTATCTGCACTAATTGATACAAATACAGCACCTGAAATAACTATCAAAGTGGCAATCCATTGAGTAATTGTTGGTTCACTACCTAAAAAAAATCTTATAACAAAGACAAAAAAGGGGTTTGTTGCTGCTATAGAGGCAACGATTGATACAGGTCCCATTTGAAGACCCTTATATAAGCATAAGAGTCCAAACATTATTAAAATACCTGATAGAAAGCTATTGCTCAAACCTATTGCATTTGGAGATAATCCACTTCCGAAGAAATAAAATAAAAATAAATAAAAAATTGAGCCAACGACTAACATCCAAAAAAGTGAGTTCTTGAAACCAACTTCTTGTGATGAAAATCTTGCTAAAAAATCCCCTACGCCAAAGCTAAAAGCTGAAAGAATACCAAAAAGAATAGCCATGAATTAATTAAAAACTAAACGTGAAAACTTTCGCCACAACCACACTCACTAGTTTGATTGGGATTTTTGAAAACAAATCTTTCTCCATACTCTTCTTTTATAAAGTCCATTTCTGTGCCAATAACATACATTACAGCTTTATTATCAATATAAAGAGGAAATTTATAATCATTAACTAGCTCACATCCTTGTATGTCACTTTCACTGACATATTCCATTGTATAGCTAAGACCAGCGCAACCTTTTGTACTTAAACCTATTTTCAAACCAATTGCATTATTGTTATCCAATAACAATTTAGAAATTTGTTCTTGAGCCGTTTTAGATAATGTAAATAAGGGATTAGACATTTTAAAAACCTAAAGCTAACTTTGCGTCTTCACTCATCATATCTTTATTCCAAGGAGGTTGAAAGGTTAGATTAACACTAACTTGCCCTGTATTTGGAAGTTCGTGAACTTTTTTTGCAACATCTAATGGAAAACTATCAGCTACTGGACAATTAACAGTTGTTAGCGTCATTATAATTTTAATATTGTTAAATTTATCAATTGATAGGTCATAAATTAATCCAAGATCATATATATTAATATCAAGTTCTGGATCTTTTATTTTTGTAAGAACCTGTATAATATTATCATTTGTCAAGTTTACTGACTCTGATGTTGACACATCTCCAAAGGAAATTTCTCCTTCAGAATTAACTTTAGGCATAAAATCAGAGAGTGTCTTATCGTCCATGCCTTATTGGAGTAATTTTAAAGTTTTTTTCATAGAGTCAATAAAGTGGTCTATATCATTAATGTCGTTATAAATTCCAAAAGAAACTCGGCAAGAGCCAGGTATACCAAATTTTTTCATAAATGGTTGACAGCAATGATGACCTCCTCTGATCATTATTCCATATTGATCAAGAAAAGTGGCTATATCATTAAAATTTTGGTTTTTGATATTAAAGGAAACAATTGAAGTTGCATTTCCATTTTTGTTTGAGCCATATATTTCTATTTCTTCAAAGTCATTAAGAGCTGAAATTAGTGTGGATCTGAGTTTTTTTTCTTTTGAAAAATAATCTTGGTAATTAATATTATTTAGATATTCCATGGCAGCTTTAAAACCGATGGCGGCCTCAATAGAGGGTGTTCCTGGTTCGAATTTATTTGGCAACATGGCATAAGAAAAATCGTTTGAGGATACCTCATTGATCATCCCTCCTCCTAAAGTTGGAGGATTAAGTTGGTTAAGAATATCTTCTTTACCAAACATAATTCCAATACCAGATGGACCGTAAAGTTTGTGAGAGGAGAAAGAGTAAAAATCGCAGTTTAAATCTTTGACATCAATATTAAGATGTGCAATTGATTGACATCCATCAACAGCTACATAAATATCCCTATTAATTTCTTGTTTAATTTTTTTTATATCAAGTATTTGTCCAGTAACATTTGACATGTGTGTTAAAGAAAGAACCTTAGTGGTATCATCACAATTATTTATAATTTCATCTTCGGATAGAATACCTTCTTTAGAAATTGGGATTATTTTTAATTCTAATTCTAATTTTTTACATAAATGCATCCATGGTAGGTAATTAGAGTGATGTTCTAATTCTGTCACGACAATCTTATCCCCCTTATTCAAGTGCTCCGCTAGTGAATTGGCAATAATATTTATAGAGTCGGTAGCACCTCTTGTAAAAATTATTTCGTTTGTAGAATTTGCATTAATAAAAGATTTGGCTACATCTCTAGATTTTTCATATAAATCTGTAGCATCGATACTAAGGGAATTCATCCCTCTGTGGACGTTTTCATATGAGTTTTCAAGAAACTCAGAAATTGAATGAATAACTTGTTTTGGTTTCTGGGTGCTTGCAGCAGAGTCAAGATAAGTAATGGTTTTATCTCTTATCTTTTTATCTAAGATTGGAAAATCTGATTTTACATTATTCATGTTAATAAACTTTCAATTATTTTATTGGAATAATCTCGTAAATTATCGTCTTTAATAGATTCAATAATTTCTGCAATAAAAGCTTTTTTTAGTATTTTTTTAGCCATTTCACTGTCAATACCTCTAGATTTAAAATAATAAATTTGATCTTCATCTAATTTAGAGACAGTAGAGCCATGGCTACATTTTACATCATCAGCATAAATTTCAAGTTCTGGCTTATTATTAGCCTTTGAAATATCGTCTAAAAGTAAAGATCTACTCATTTGATATCCATCAGTTTTTTGAGCTATAGAGTCGACATATATCTTACCTTGAAAATTTGTTATCGCACCTTTCTCAACTATAGATTTAAAAATCTCTCTACTTGATGAGGAGGGCTTTAGGTGCTGAATAAATGAATAATTATCATTTACCCCGTAGTTATTAATATTCAAACCAAATAAATCAAAATTACACTCTAGATTTAAAGAGGCGTAAAACTCATTTCTGGTATGGATATTATCAGACTGAAAAGAAACAAAGTTTAAATGAGAATTATCTTGAAGATTTGACTCAAAATATAAAAAGGATTTAAAATTTGATATGTTAAAATGAATTACATTTAAATTTGAATTATTAGATATGTCAAAGAATATAGATTTAGGGTATTCATTTTTTGATTTAGTATTCATTATAATAAGATTAATTTCATTTTTCGAAGATTTAAGAAAGTGAATATTGTTGTTTATTTGTGAAATATCTAAAAATAGATTTTTATCATCTATTAAATCTAAATTTATAGAACTTGTATCTCTTTTTAATAAAGAAGAAACTCTAAAGAAACTGTCATCATTAATGTATTTCCATTGATTTAAGTTAGAAGCTAAATCAACAGGATTTGAAGGAAAGGTAGAAATATTTTTAGAAATTTTCAATAATTCAGAAATATCTATATCTCTTTGTAAAATTTCAGATCTTATATCTCTATGAAGTTGAGCATACTTATAGTTTTCAATTTTAAAATTTTTATAAGGATTTTGTTTATCTAATATAGTTTTTGCATATTTTGATACATTATCAGATTGTATCTTGTCTAAATTTAATGTGAGTTCCATTAGGCAGAATTAGATATTTCTTCATATCCTTTTTCTTCTAACTCTAGAGCTAGGGAGTAATCTCCTGATTTCACAATTCTACCATCTGCAATAATGTGAACAAAATCAGGCTTTATATAGTTTAAAAGCCTTTGATAGTGAGTGATTACTAAAAAGGAATTTTCTTTGCTTCTTAATTTATTGACGCCCTCGGAGACAATTCTTAACGCATCTATATCTAGACCAGAGTCTGTCTCATCTAAGATAGCCATCTTAGGGCTTAACATTGACATTTGTAAAATTTCTTGTTTCTTTTTTTCACCACCTGAATAATTTACATTCAAGTCTCTTTTGAGCATTTCAGTATTGATATTTAAATCTTCTGATTTTGACTTAATTAATTTAGCAAATTCAAGGGCATCCATTTCACTCTGACCTAAATATTTTCTCTTTGAATTGATTGCTGTTTTTAAAAAAAAAGAAGTTTGTACGCCAGGTATCTCCATTGGATATTGAAATGCCAGAAATAAACCCTCGTTTGCTCTTTCATCTACATCCAACTCTAGTAAATTTTTTTCGTTATACTCTATTGTTCCGTCATCTATTTCATATTTGTCTTTCCCAGATAATACATAAGAAAGTGTGCTCTTCCCTGAGCCATTTGGACCCATCAGAGCATGAACCTCACCCTTGTTTATTGACAAATTTAAACCTTTAATAATTTTCTTTTCTTCAATGGAAACATGAAGGTTTTTAATTTCTAACATTATCCAACACTGCCTTCTAAGCTAATTGCTACTAATTTCTGGGCTTCTACAGCAAACTCCATTGGCAAATGTTGTAATACCTCTTTACAAAAACCATTGACAATTAAACCTACCGCATCTTCGCTATTCAATCCTCTTTGCTGACAATAAAATAATTGGTCCTCATTAATTTTTGAAGTGGTTGCTTCATGTTCAACCATTGAGTCTGAGTTACTTGACTCTATGTACGGAACAGTGTGAGCACCACATTTATTACCAATTAATAATGAGTCACATTGAGTAAAATTTCTTGCATTTTTAGCTTTTGACAAAATATTTACTAAACCCCTATAGGTGTTATTTGCTTTTCCAGCCGATATACCTTTTGATATTATCTTAGAGGATGTATTTTTACCGATATGTATCATTTTTGTGCCTGTATCGGCTTGTTGCATATTATTAGTTATCGCTACTGAATAAAATTCACCTTTAGAGTTATCTCCTTGCAAAATACAGCTTGGGTATTTCCATGTTATTGCGGATCCTGTCTCAACTTGGGTCCAAGATATTTTAGAATTTTTACCTCTGCAGGCACCTCTTTTTGTTACAAAGTTGTAGATACCCCCCTTACCTTCTTTATCACCGGGATACCAATTTTGAACTGTTGAATACTTTATTTCTGCATTATCGAGAGCAACTAACTCAACATTAGCAGCGTGAAGCTGGTTTTCATCTCTCATTGGTGCGGTACAGCCCTCTAAATAACTTACATAACTATCTTTATCTGCAATTATAAGAGTCCTCTCAAACTGACCAGTGTTCATTGCATTAATTCTAAAGTATGTTGATAACTCTACAGGACACCTAACGCCCTCAGGAATATAAATAAAAGATCCATCAGTAAATACTGCTGAGTTTAAAGCAGCAAAAGAGTGATCAGATACGGGTATAACACTTCCTAAATATTTCTTTACTAAATCAGGGTGAGTTTTTACTGCCTCAGAGATTGAGCAAAATACAATACCCAGATCACTTAATTGTTTTTTATATGTAGTAGCAACTGATACGGAGTCAAAAACGGCATCTACTGCAATACCAGATAACATTTTTTGTTCTTTTAATGGAATACCAAGTTTTTCATAAGTTTTGATTATTTCTGGGTCGATTTCATCCAAAGACTTAGGTTTATCTTTGAGACTTTTAGGAATTGAGTAATAATAACAATCTTGGTAATCAATTTCTGGAATATTCAACTTAGCCCATTCAGGCTTCGGTAGCTTATTAAATACTTTGAAGGCATTGAGCCTCCAATCAAGCATCCACTCTGGCTCCTCTTTTTGGGTAGATATAAATTTTATTATATCCTCATTTAAACCTTTAGGAGGGCGTATTTCATCTAGTTCAGTAGAAAAGCCATACTTATAATCAGTATCTCCTAAAGTATTTACCTGTTTAATTGTTTGTTCTGTAGCTGCCATAGATTTCGATATATATGATAAATAAGAATTTTTACAAGAAAATACGAGTAAACTCTTTATTTAGTTCAGTTTCTGCTTAATTATCCCACCACCTAAAACCCTATCATTATCGTATAATACACAAGCTTGGCCTCTAGTTATAGCCTCTGCAGGTTCATCAAATTCAAAAGAATAAAATGAAGATTGTTTGATAAGTTTTCCTTTTTTGGGCTCGGATAAAGATCTAATTTTGGCACTACAGGGAATTTCAACAATATTTTTTGATAAGTCATATTCTGGCATAATAAAATTTAAATCACCCAGTAAAAGAGAACTTCCTAAAAGGTCTTTTTTATCTCCAACAATGATTTGATTTTTATCTTTAATAATATCAATCACATAAAGAGGATCATCATGAGCTATTCCCAAACCTCTTCTTTGTCCAATTGTAAAATTTTGAATACCATCATGAGAGGATAATACATTTCCAAAGAGATCAATTATTTCTCCCTTTTTTTTATTTGATTTAATAAATTTTTTATAATCTCCATCTGGAATAAAACATATATCTTGGCTATCTTTCTTATCGTAAACAATCAGACCTAGATCCTCAGCTATTTTTCTAGTTTCTGCTTTAGATATTTCACCTAATGGAAATCGCAAATAGTCTAATTGATTTTGAGTTGTGGCAAATAAAAAATAACTTTGATCTTTTGATTTATCTTCAGCTCTATACATATGAGCATCTTTGATTTCACCTTTTCTTCTTATGTAATGACCTGTAGCCATACAGTCAGCATCTAATTTTTTAGCAAAGTTCATTAAGTCTCTGAATTTAACAGTTTCATTACATTTTACACATGGAATAGGAGTCTCACCATTTTCATAAGATTTAATAAAATAATCTATAACATCTGATTTAAATGTTTTTTCATAATTGAAAACGTAATGTGGTATATCTAATTTTTGAGCGACTCTTCTCGCGTCGTAAATATCAAGGCCAGAGCAACAAGAACCCTTTTTGGCTGAGTTGTTAGAGCTATAAAGTTGCAAAGTGATACCTACAACGTTGTATCCCTCTTTTTTTAATAGTCCAGCCGTAACAGAACTGTCAACTCCACCAGACATAGCGACTACTACAGTTGTACTAGCTGGATCTTTATTAAAACCTAATGAATTCATTTATAACTTGCTTTTTTTATCAAAAGTAATCTATGATCTCTTCTTTAATTATGCCAGAAGTATTTATACAAGGTGGTGAAGGTAAACTTCAAGCCAAATACTCACCTAGTGAGCAAGAAAAACCTAATATCGCTATAATTTTACATCCAAACCCAAAACATGGTGGAACGATGGATACAAAGGTTAATTATGCTGCATTTAAAGTAATGAAAGATGCTGGTTTTTCAACTCTTAGAATTAACTTTAGAGGTGTTGGTAAAAGTGATGGTGCTTTTACTGAAGGAGAAGGTGAGTTGAATGATGCTAGTGTTTCACTAGATTGGTTACAAAAAAAGAATGAAGATTTTAGATCTTGTTGGATCGTAGGTTTCTCTTTTGGAGCATGGATTGGATTTCAAACACTAATGAGAAGACCAGAGGTTGATGGATTAATTTTAATAGCACCCCCAGTAAACATGTATGATTTTAACTTTCTATCTCCCTGTCCTATTAAAACATTAATAGTGCGTGCTGAACAAGACGAAATTGTTAAAAGAGATAACCTTAAAGAATTTTTTGAAACTTTTAAGAAGCAGAAAAATGCAGAAGTTTCTATGGAAACCATCTCTAAATCTAATCATCTTTTTGAGGGTAAGTTAGAACCTCTTATGGGGACATTAAACAAGTATATTCAAAAGCATAAAAGCTAACAACGTTCTCCTAAATATATATTTTTCAGTACTTTTGTAGTTGTGTTATATGTTGAATGTTTTTTTAATAAATACCTTATTCCTAAATAAGCCATTCCTTGAGACTCAATAAAATCACCATTCATATTGTAAATATCAATTAAAGATACATCGTTAAAATATTTTTTAAATATTTTTTGAAGTGTAAGGTTTTTTCTTCCACCGCCCATTAAAATAATTTTGAAGTCTGAGTGCGAGGAGATCAGTGAATTGATGGCAAATGGTATAACTTCTAGTAATGTATAAATTGCATTATTTAATTTTCTTTCTTTAATAAAATTATCTAAATATTTATGAAAAGAATTTCTATCTAAAGACTTTGGAAGGTTTTCTAAAAAATACTTGTCGCTTGTTATACATTTAAATAAATCATCAATTTTTTGACCATTATTAGATAATGAACCATCGACATCAAATCTTTCTTTAGTTTTTTCATAAATTAAATCATTTACAATTGCATTACCAAAAGAGCTATCACCAGCAGTAATTTTTTGGTTATCAATGACAGTTATATTAGTGACACCTCCAATATTGACAAAAATAACTTTTTTTAAACCTAGTTGATTAGCTAAAACTCTGTGGAACTCTGGCATTATTGGTGCCCCATTACCACCATTTAATAAATCATTTTTTCTAAAGTTACATATGATAGGAGAGTGCGTATTAAATCTAATACTTTTATCAAATAGTTGTATTGAAATTTTTGTTTTTTGATCGTGATAAACAGTTTGTCCATGCATTGCAATTAAGTCTATTTCCAAATTATTTTTTTTAATAAAATTGTTTAAAGAATCCTTATATTCTTGATTTAGTTGACTAATAACTTTGATATCGGCTAAATATCCTTTCAAAATTACATCATGTAATTTTAATTGCAGCTCATCACTATATGGAATGTATTCATTTGATATTTCATTAACATATGAAACTCCATCAGATTTTATGAGGCTGCAATCAATGCCATCTAAAGAGGTGCCAGACATGCAACCAAGAGCGATATATTCCATTTGATATCTATAAAATTATGTTAATTATTGTATATGATTGATTATATACAGTTATTTAAAGATAGAAATCTATTCAATCAATGCACTAATGAAATAGAACTCAATAATTTACTCAATAAGAAGAAAATTATTTTTTATATTGGATTTGATGCTACTGCTGATGCCTTGCATGCCGGTAGTCTTGTTCAATTGAGAGCAATTAAGACATTAATCAAACATGGCCATCAGGCAATAGTACTATTAGGTGGGGGTACGACAAAAATTGGTGATCCCTCTGGAAAAGATACATCAAGACAAATTTTAACAATCGAAACAATTCAAAAAAATATTGAAAATTTTAAAAGAATATTTGAACATTATTTTAGAGATTTTAAAGAAAATATTAGATTTATAAATAATGATCAATGGCTTGATAAATTAAATTATATAGAGTTATTGAGAGATTTGGGAAGTCAAGTTTCAATCAATCGAATGCTTACATTTGAAAGTGTTAAAGAAAGACTTAAAAGAGAGCAATCATTATCATTTTTAGAGTTTAATTACATGATACTTCAAAGTTATGATTTTCTTCACTTAAATAAAAATGAAAATTGTGAGTTACAAATTGGTGGCTCGGATCAATGGGGCAATATCGTTTTGGGTATGGAAATAATATCAAAGATAAATAAAAAGGACGCTTTTGGTCTTACTACACCTCTTTTAACTACCTCAACTGGTAAGAAGATGGGTAAGACCGAGCAAGGAGCTGTCTGGATAGATCAAAATAAATACAGTTCTTACGATTTCTATCAGTATTGGAGAAATGTGGATGATAATGATGTTGAAAAACTATTACTTATTTTTAGTGATTTAGATAAAGAAGAAATAAAAATGTTAATTAAAGAAGATATCAATAATGCAAAAAAAAAATTAGCGTATTTA
Source organism: uncultured Alphaproteobacteria bacterium (assembly GCA_902528805.1). Taxonomy (GTDB): domain Bacteria; phylum Pseudomonadota; class Alphaproteobacteria; order HIMB59; family HIMB59; genus HIMB59. Next base: position 23,177 of record CABZUC010000003.1, on the reverse strand, counting down.
GTGACAACAGATTGCCATTCAGAGAGCTCAGCACAAGAGGCTGAAGAAAAAGCAAGATCAATTTTTGAAAATAATTCTTTCGATAATATTGATGAAATTAACTTTAAAATAGACTCAAAACTCATAAATACACTAACATCCAATAGTATGGTCTCTTCAAAATCTGAAGCAAAAAGGCTAATTGAGGGTGGTGGTATAAAAATTGATGACGATCAAATTAACGATATCAATCTTACGATTGATAAGTCTTATAATGAAAAAATACTCAAGATTGGCAAAAAAAAATATTTTAAAATTATTGTTAAGTAACCAATATATCCTTTATAGCATCATTAATAAAATTTAAATCATCTTTGGACTTACCTGCCCCAGCATAGTGACCGTAGCTTGAAGGAATGATACGTAATTCACCATTTTTAATATTTTTTAATTCAATTTCATTATCCTCTGGAGGGAAGTATAAATCATTTTTACCTGGCATTAAAATGCATCGCGCAGTAATAGAGTTTAGAGCTTTATCAAATTGATTATTAAATTTATTATTTTTGCTAATGTCGTGCTCTTGCCAAGTTCTTATCATCGCTAATAAATCGTTTGCATCTTTTCGATAATAAATTCTATTCCAAAGTTTATCTAAAACTTCTTTTGCATTTTTATAGCCATCATCGATATATTTTTTTTCCCTAAACCAGTCTTGCCCATGCGCCCATCCAGCCCATACTCTGGCCATTGTTGTTTTTCCATTTTGCGGTTGTTTTTCGTAATTTCCAGAGTTCCAGTTTGGATCTGAAGTCAGAGCAGCATATACACCCTCTAAAAACACATATGTATGTTCGGTGGTTTTAGCATGACCACACATAGAAATCATATTATCTACCATGTCTGGAAAATATGATGCCCACTGAAATGCTTGTTGTCCGCCCATTGACCAACCAATAACTAATTTAATTTTTCCTATGTTGAATATTTCTTTTAAAAGTAAACTTTGGGCTTGTACATTGTCATATATTGTAATTAAAGGAAAATTTGGACCATTATATGGCTTTTCTGCGTTACTTGGTGATGAAGATACGCCATTACAAAACATATTTGGAATAATGATAAAATATTTATCAGGGTTGATAGGAAAGTTATTACTAATTAGATATCCTTGTTCGAGGTGTGTTCCTGCATATCTAGTGGGAAATAAAATTACATTTGATTTATCAGAATTAAGATTACCAAAAGCAAGGTAACTCAGTTGTAAATTCACAACTTCACCAGATTTTAATTTGAAATTATCTAATTGATATTTATGAAGTTCTTCTCTATTGATCAATTAAAATAACTTTAGATATTCTTTAATTTCCCAATCAGTAGTGGTTGTATGATATCGGGACCACTCATCATATTTATATCCAATAAAATTATTTATCATTGCTTCAGAAAAAACTTTTTTGGTTAATTTATCCTCTGCAAAAGCATCTACTGCTTCTAATAAATTTCTTGGTAATGAGATAACTTCTTTTTTTTCTTTTTCAGTCAAATCATACAGACTTTTATTAGTTGGTTTTGGTGGCTTCATATTCTTATCAATTCCTTCTGTAACAGCTGCCGCCAATAATGAAAATGTTAAATATGGGTTTTGAGTTAAATCAGAGGCCCTATTTTCTATACAATATCTATTTTGGGGTAATCTTATCATAGCTGATCTATTATTACTTCCGTATGTCATATGTGTTGGAGCCCATGTGTGTCGGCCACCATCTAGCCCCTCAACTGTTGGAACAAATCCGTTATATGAATTAACAGTAGGACATGCTAATGCAGTAATTGCTGCTCCATGTTTAAGTATTCCAGCTACAGCGTTATAAGCTTTACTTGAAAACTTATTTCCATCCTTATAAATATTATTATTTTTCTTTTTTATAGAAGCAACACTATGATTAATATGAGCCCCTGCTCTCCAATCACTGATTGTTGTCTTGGGCATAAAAGATACAAAATATCCATATTTTTTTGCTATTTCTTTGAGTAGAACTCTTAAAAATACAAACCTATCAGCCATTCCTAATATATCCGTATAACCAAAATCTAATTCATATTGACCATATGCACCTTCCGCAACGACGTCATGAAGATCCCATTTCAAATCGTTATTTAAAATATCAATGATTTCTTTTAAAAAATGCATACCATCAATTGAATATTCAGAGTCATATCCGAAAGCTTGCCTTCTTAAATCTATAGGATCTCTATCGATTGCCTTTACAGGTTTATCACCCTCCCACTTCATAAGAAAAAATTCTGGCTCAATACCAACAAAAAATTTAAGGTCAGATTTAGCACTTTCCATTATCTGTTTTTTTAATGTCATTCTTGGACATACATCGTAAGGCTTATCATTCCAATATAAATCTGCAAAAACCCATGCACATGTTTTATCCCATGGACATATGAGAAGACTATCTAAATCAGGTAATGGGATTTGATCATTATCTGCAGGTGTTAATTCTGGAACAAAGGAAACAGAATGAACAGCAAACTGAGGACCTTTACCCATACAAAGATCTTCAAAATCAGATAAAGGCATAGGTTTAGTTTTTGGACTTCCTAGAAAGTCTATCCAATTTGAGTAAATATACTTTACGCCTTTCTTTTCTAATTGTTTTTTTAATTGTTTTACTTTTTTTATATCAGGTAAGGCGTCTTTAAAATTTTCAAAATAATCACTCAAAAGAATTTCTCGCTTTCCGATTTAACAAATTGAAATTATAAGACCATAATATAAAATTTCTACTTGTATTTATGAATATAGAATTTTTTAAAAGATCTTGGATGAAATTTTATAAAAAAGGTTTCATAACTGGGTTTTTAGTACTGACTTTTATGTTGGTAATTGATCAGTTTTTACAAAATCCTCTTTTTTTTAGTAAAATAACAAGCATCACGGTTTTTATTTATATTGTCTCTACTATTTTTTTTGCAGCAATATTTTGTGGATTATTAGCTGTTATTTTCGCAGGAGTAGTGACAATTGTTACAAAAAAATAATTAATTTTCTAAACCGTTCAGCCAATTTACTAACTCGAGTTTACGATCATAAAGATCACTACTCTCTAATTGTTCCAAGTTATGAATAAGTTTGCTAAATTTCTCACCAGTCATTTTATCAAGATAATTTGTTTTCCAATATGTCATTAAATTACCTATAAAATTGTAAGGAAGCTCAGGGTGATATTGAGTACAGATTATATTATATTTTTTATGAACAATAGACTGGATAGAAAAATCATTTTCAGATATGACTTTAAAATCATTTGGAATATTTTCAACGCTATCATAATGATGTCCTGGTGCAGTAAATAGATCTTTTTTGTTTCTATAAATGTAATGATCATTTTTTATTTTTATATTATTTGCAAACCCAAATTCAGGTATTGATGATTTAGTAATTTTACCTCCAAGAACGGTTACAAAAACTTGTAATCCCCAACAGCTGCCCCAAATTGGTTTCCCAAGTTCAACTATTTTAGTAAATATTTCTAATTGTTTTTTGTTATGTGAATTGTTTTCATAAATATTACCTAAGCCTCCAGTCCATAAAAAAGCATCATAATGAGAAAAATCATATTCATTTATGTCAATTAAATATGACTTAAGAACTTTAGTTATATATTTTGAGTTGTGGTCTTTTATAATCTTCTCAAAAAAAGTGTGTTGGAAAGGACAATTTGCTTTTACATGCTGATCATCATGGTTTTTATCCATACCACTGATAATTAGTAATTTCAAAGAAGTTTATTTATCTCTTGTCCACTTTTTTTTTAAAATTAAATCATAATCACTTTTTGCTACTCTTCTTAAAATAAAATACATAAAGGCAATCCATATTAATGCAGCTAATAATTTATTATCTAGTACAGTTTGGACTATGTTTTGGAAGAGTAGGTTTGTGGTATTGTAATCCATATTTTAAGGCGGGGATTTTTCCCCGCCTTAATTATAACATTATTTAGTTTTTTTTGCAGTATCTGACTCATGTTTTGCTGCAGCAAATGTAGCAAATATACACAAAGCAATAACAACAAGAGTCCAAAAGATTAGAGTACCTTCACTGTCAGCTGATGTGAAATAAGCGTCAACACCTTCCCAACTATTTTCAGGTCCTGGCCATGAATTCATGATTTCTCCTTCCTCATTCGTTATTGATAAGCTTTTAAACCAAGCTCAGCACTGTCAATTCCGGCTTTTTGTACCGCATCTGGTACTCTAAGCCATCCCATAGCTTTCATAATAAATGAGAGGCCATATCCTGGAACAAACCCAAGTAAGAACATAACTATTGCTCCTACCAATTGACCTCCAAAGCTAGTCGGTGGAATATCCCCGGATGCAGGGTAACCAGAAGCAAAAAGTCCCATTGCTAATACACCCCAAATACCTGCTACACCGTGAACTGAAATAGCACCAACTGGATCATCAATCTTGAAGATACTGTGTAACAAATTATTCGCAGGAATAATAATTACACCACCAACAAAACCTAATACAAAAGCTAATCCTGGATACCAGACATCTAGACCAGCAGCACACGAGAATATACCTGCAAGTCCTCCAGACATCATCCAAAACGGGTTACCTTTACTCATCCAGAATGCACCGATCATTCCTCCACCAAGACCCATAAGGGTATTGAAAGCAAATGATGAAAGAGTAGCTGGAGCACCATAGATATTCATCCATCCACCGAACTCTGCACCTCCCCATATCAAACAACCACCGAGGAATCCAAAGAAACCAACAATAATCATTAATAAGCCTATAAATGAAAAACGAAGGTCATGACCTTCAATTTCATTAGCTGTGCCGTCTGCATTATATTTTCCAACTCTAGGTCCTAGGTTTAGTACTACACCAAATGCAAACCAACCTGCTATCATGTGAACCACACCTGCAGCTCCGACGTCATGATAACCAAATTGTGTTACTAACCATCCATCAGCATGCCAGCCCCATGAAGCTCCGAGTATCCAAGCTCCTGATCCAAGAACTACTGCTAAGAAAACAAAAGAACTAATTCTTATTCTTTCTAAAACAGATCCTGAAAAAATAGATGCAGTTGTACATGCAAACAATGTAAATGCTGCCCAGAATATACCTGTGGCTTGATCACTTAACATTGGTCCCATTGATACATTCCATGGTGTTCCATAACCCTCAAGGTCTATTGGTGAAAAACCACCTGGGAATGCAAGATAAATATACCAACCAAATAACCAGAAAGTTGGTATCATGAATGCGAATGCTAAAAGATTTTTACAAGCGGAGGATACAGCATTTTTAAAACGCGATGATCCAACCTCATACATCAAGAAGCCGACGTGAATAGCAATCATTAACGCAGTACACCACCAATAAAATGCTTCGGTACTGACATTTGCTTGCATCATCACAAACGATTCAAGTTCTTCAAGTGTCATGTATGACCTCCTTAATTAATTAATAAAAAAGATAAAAAAAATATTTAAGAATCATTTTTAGTATCTTTATGTATTTTACTTTTTAATAACTAAATTATAAAATTAATAAAATTTAAAATAAGTTTAAAAATTAAATAGTATCAATGTGTTTTTAGCATATGCAATAAATGCATGTTAAATTATGAAAGAGGAGAAAATAAATGGTAACCAATCTTCATCAGTTCGCTAAGAAAAATGGAGTTAAATATTTTTTTGTAAGTTTTGTAGATTTGTTCGGTGTTCTGAGATCAAAATTAGTACCTGCAACGGCTATAGATGAAATTCAATCTGAAGGAGCTGGTTTTGCAGGTTTTGCAACGTGGCTAGATATGTCTCCAGCTGACTCAGATATGTTTGGAATGCCTGATGGTGATAGTGTTATCCAACTTCCGTGGAATAAGGAAATAGCTTGGGTCGCCTCTGATTTATACATGGATGGAAAGCCAGTAGAAACATCTCCAAGAATTGCTTTAAGAAGACAAATTGAAAAAGCGGCTAAAAAAAAACTTTACATGAAATCTGGTGTTGAATGTGAGTTTTTTTTAGTTAATGCAGATGGAACTTCTTTATCAGATGAAAGAGATACGCAAGCAAAACCTTGCTATGACTCCTCTGCATTAATGAGAAGATACGATGTTATTACTGAAATTTGTGACTCAATGATTTCACTTGGTTGGAAACCCTATCAAAATGATCATGAAGATGCGAACGGGCAATTTGAAATGAACTGGGATTTTTCAGATTGTTTAGTTACTGCAGATAGACATGCATTTTTTAAATTTATGGTAAAATCAATAGCAGAAAAACATTCATTAAGAGCAACCTTCATGCCAAAACCTTTCACAAATTTAACAGGCAATGGGTGTCATTGTCATATATCAATCTGGGATAAAGCAGGTAAAAAAAATATGTTTTTAGATAAAAAAGATGAATTAGGTTTATCAAAAACTGGTTATAATTTCTTGGGCGGCATAATGGAAAGTGCAGACAAAATGGCTGCTGTTTTTAATCCTACAGTAAACTCTTATAAAAGAATTAATGGAAGTGTCACTACATCAGGTGCAACATGGTCTCCAAGTTCCATTACATGGGCTGGTAACAATAGAACACACATGGTTAGAGTTCCTGGAGCAGGTAGATTTGAATTAAGACTGATGGATGGAGCTACAAATCCATATTTGCTTCAAGCAGGCATTCTTCTTTTAGGTTTAGATGGTTTCAATAATAAAAGAAATCCTGGGAAACGATTAGACATTAACATGTACACAGAGGGTCAAAAAGCTGGAAAGGTAAAAAAACTTCCTTTAAACCTTCTTGATGCTATTCGAGATTTTGATAAATCAAAAATTATAAGAGCAGGATTTGGTGATGATTTAGTTAATAGTTATGTAAAACTTAAAAATCAAGATTGGGGTACCTTTAACAAACACCTTTCTAGTTGGGAGAGAGAGACCACTCTAGACTGTTAAACGAATGACTCCAGAGGTATTACAAGAAAAATTTCTTGATTGGCAATGTCAATCAAGAATTCAAGCATTTAGGACACAAAGTGGTAGACCCAATTCTTCTATGGCTCCGATATTACTTGATAAGAAAGGTAATGAACTCCTGAGAATTATTGTTGTAATATCTGAAAATGATCCAGTAAACACTACAAAACTTTTTGAACATACTTTTAAACGAACATACGATCCTGCTGATAGATTTGATAAGATGAATAAATTTTTATCCTCTGAATATTTTATGGATAAAGATAAATTTTCAGACTCTTTGTTTGCTACTTTCCCCAAGAGTTCAAGTATTTCCAAAAAAGTAGTTAAAGAAGGGTCGTGTATCCTTGATTTTATCCACTTATCGACGAATTATAGATTATTATGCTCTCCCTTTATTCTCGATAAAAATGAAGAACATTGGGAAAATATTTTCTGGCATAATAAAAATTTTAATCCAGGATTGGGTAATGACATCGATGTTATAAAATTTATTCCAAACTGGAAAAAGTCAAAGCTAATTAGGATTAAAGATTAAATATTTTAGCTTTAGGGGGACAAAAGCCCCCTAATTTAATAAAACTTATTCGACTAATTTAAAGTTTTCGCCCTTAGCATAGGTTCTTTTTAATTGAACCAATGGATGGTTGGGTGACATTTGAAATTTGATAAGTAATTCTCTTGCCAACATATCTCTGTCTTGTTGGTTTTTTGGAAGTTTAATTTTTTTAGGAAGAGTGATCCAAGCATTTGCGTTTCTGTCAAATACAGCGGGTGTGTCTCCCTCAAAACCCATATGAATATCTTCTAGCCAGTTTAAATCATCCCATCCCATAATCTCAATATATTGCTTAAGGAAAGGAGTTAGGTGTTTGTAATCGGGAATTAAGTTTACATCGTAACGATAACCGATATGTTGACCGATCATTTTTTCTCTTGATGTTTTAATTTCTTTATCTTTTAGCTTAGCCCCACCTACAACTTGGTAACCTTTTGGTTTAGAAGATTTTTTAGCAGTTTTTTTTGATTTTGCTGTTGATGTTTTCTTTTTAACCATTTTTGTCTCCTAGATTGAGTGGTAGTTATCGACACCCACAGTCAAATCTGTTCCGGCTAAAGGTACTTTAGCCATTGCTGATGACTCCATTGTTAGTGCTGCTAAGTCTTCTGGTTCAAGAGAGTGGATATTCGTCTTACCACATGCTCTTGCTAACATTTGGCACTCAAGAGTCATTGTGCTTAATAGATTGTAAACTCTCTCGGCAGCCTCTGTTGGATCTAATCTACTTCTAAGAACAGGATCTTGTGTGGCTACACCGACAGGACACCTACCAGTATGACAGTGATAACAATAACCTGCTTCAACACCCATTTCTTTTTCATAATCTGCTTCAGGAATATCTTTATTACAGTTCAAGGCAACTAAACCAGCTGTACCAATAGCTATTGCGTCAGCTCCTAAGGCTAAAGCTTTTGCCATGTCAGCACCATCTCTAATACCACCAGCGAAAACTAATGAAATTTCGCCAGTTTTACCCACATCGTCTAGAGCTCTTCTTGCTTCTCGAATAGCGCCGATACCAGGAATACCAGTATTTGCTGCTGCTATATGAGGACCAGCAGCTGTTGAACCTTCCATGGAGTCTAAAAATATTGAGTCAGGATCGCATTTTGCTGCCATTCTAACATCATCATAAACCCTTGAAGCACCTAATTTCAACTGAATTGGAACTTGATTGTCAGTTAACTCTCTTAACTCTTGTACTTTAAGTGCTAAGTCATCTGGGCCCATCCAGTCTGGGTGTCTGGCAGGAGATCTTTGATCAATACCAGCGGGTAAAGATCTCATTTCAGCTACTTGGTCTGTAACTTTTTGGCCCATTAAGTGGCCGCCCATTCCAACTTTTTGACCTTGTCCAATGAATACTTCAATTGCATCAGCTAGTTGAGCATGGTGCGGATTAAAACCATATCTTGATTGAATACATTGATAGTACCATTTGTGAGAATATCTCCTTTCATCAGGTATCATTCCGCCTTCTCCAGAGCAAGTAGCACTTCCTGCCATTGATGACCCTCTTGCTAGAGCAGTTTTTGCTTCATAAGAAAGAGCACCAAAACTCATACTTGTTATGTAAACAGGAATATCAAGTTTAATAGGATTTTTTGCTCTAGGGCCTATGATAGTCTCGGTTAAACATTTCTCTCTGTAACCTTCGATAACAAATCGTGTTAATGTTCCAGGTAAAAATACTAAATCATCCCAGTGAGGAATTTTTTTCATTAAGGCCATGCCACGCATACGATAACGACCTAGTTGTGATTTGATGTGAATATCGTCCATTACCTCTGGGGTAAAGATTGAGTTTTGTCCTAATAATTGTGTATTGCGTTTTGCCATTAGCCTAATATTCCTTTCTTTTCTGCTGGCTCTAGATTGTCATAATTCCAAAGCATTCTACCTGCAACGTATTTTTTAAATTTAGATGCTGGAACCTTGCAATCAATCTCAGCATTTTTGATTTTTTGTTCTAGCCATCTAACCTCATGTTCATTCATTTCACCAGGAACGCAGTCAGTTCCTAAGGAATGAGGTTCTCCTCCAACAAAAATTATACCATCATACATAGAGTCACCCATGTTTGCGTTTACATCACCACAAACAATAATTCTACCTCTTTGCATCATAAATCCAGTGTAAGCGCCGGCATTACCACCGATTAAAATAGTACCACCTTTCATGTCAATTCCAGTTCTTGCGCCAGCGTCACCTTTAACAATTAAGTCTCCACCTCTTAAAGCGGCTCCAAAACAAGATCCAGCGTTATTTTCAACAACAACTTTTCCTGACATCATATTTTCTGCACAAGACCATCCAACTCTTCCGTTAACTCTAACAGTTGGGCCATCAATGCATCCAATACCGAAGTAGCCTAAGCTTCCTTCAAAAATCAAGTTAAGCTTATTTAGTATCCCTACTCCAAGAGAGTGTTTAGCTCCTGGATTTTTAATTACTATAGATCCATATCCTTTTCGAATTGAGTCTCTAATTTTTTGATTTAATTCGTGAGCATTAATCCCTTCACAGTCAATAGAAGTTCTCTTATTAAAATCAACCTCGTGGTTTCCATAGTAGGTATAATTCTCCTCTTCGGTTACCTCAAAAAAGAGTTTTTGGGATCTACCTGATAAATTTTCATCATCAAAAGCAGATGTTTTTTTTGTTAAGCCTGCCATACTTTCACCTCCGCTTCATAAGGGTCATAAGTTTTAATTTCGTGAGGAAAGATATTCCTAATAGCAACTTCCTCTGATGCACATGCTACGATATCTTTGCTTTCATAGATTACCATTGGCTTTGCAGCCATGTGATCTTTGGCCATTCCAAGTTGATCTTTCGTAGCTACAACATATGTAAAGACTCCATCTAGTTCGTCTAAACTGTCATGCATCGCTTTTTCAAGTTCAATCCCATTGGCCATTTTATCAGCTATATAAACTGCAATTATCTCAGAGTCACAGTTTGAATTAAATCTATAACCTTTTCTTTCAAGTATCCTTCTGTTACCCCAATAGTTTGTCAATTGGCCGTTGTGAACAACTGATACATCTTCAAAAGGGAAAGCCCAGTAAGGGTGAGCAGATTTTATGTCAACGTCCGACTCTGTAGCCATTCTTGTATGACCTATGCCATGAGTACCCATAAACTTATTTAGACCGTACTGGTCTGAAACAGTTGTGGCGTCCCCTAAATCTTTTATAAGTTCAAGACCTTTACCTATTGATAATATCTCTGTTTTTTCGACTGTCTCAATTTCTGTTGCTAAATCTGTAAGATCACCTTTAAAATCAAATATATATCGAAAAGCGTATGGTGTGCTGGAGCTTTGTTTTGTTACTTTCGCACCATGTTTTTTTAAAATAGAATCGACAGCGTTTTTTCTATTTTTTAAATCAACAGGTGAGTCAACATTTGCATTTACTTTTTCAGCTTCATTTTCAGATATTTTAAATCTCATTACGAAACCTTTTTTGAGTGGTGTACCATACATAGCGTAACCAGTTGAGTCTGGTCCTCTATGTTTTAGTCCTTGTAACATAAGGCCCATCTGTTCACCCACGTTGACTGTCTTTTTTTTATTTATTACTCCAGCTATTCCACACATACTTTACTCCTATCTATTTTATGGTAAGCAATCCAAGTATTTATCGAGATCCCATTGAGTTGGAGTGGCTAAAAATTCTTCCCACTCATCCCGTTTATACTCCATAAACACTCTCATCATGTCACCAGGTAGCCCTTCTTGAATAACTTTGTCACTTTCTAAACGATCTAAAGCTTCACCTAGTGTCATTGGTAATTTTTCAACTTGCTTACCAGCTTTCATTTGTTCATACATATTCTGCTGTTCTGGTTTTCCAGGATCCATCTTCTCAGAAATACCGTGATCAAATGCTTTCAATAAACCACTGCCCATGAGGTATGGATTATGTGCTGAGTCTACAGAACGGTATTCAAATCTTCCTGGTGCAGATACTCTTAGGCCACAGGTTCTATTTTGGTATCCCCAATCAGCATAAACTGGTGCCCAAAAACCTGTATCCCACAGTCTTCTATATGAATTCACGGTGGATGATCCTAATGCGGTTAATGCAGGAAGATGTTCCATCACACCCCCAATTGCCTGAAGCCCTATTTTTCCAGGAATTCTCTGATCTTTTCCATCAGGCATAAAGGCATTAGTTCCACCTCTTCTATGATGGAAGACGTTTTCCATACCCGGAATACTTTTGTTTCCACATGGAATGAGCTCATCTTTGCCGCCTTTCCATAAAGAGACGTTTGTATGACAACCAGATGCAGAAACCCCAACGAAAGGTTTACTAAGAAAACATGCTATTAAGTTGAATTCTCTAGCAACTTGCGCACAAATTTGTCTGTATGTTGACAATCTGTCAGCATTTCTTACAACATCATCATAATTAAAGTTTAATTCTAATTGACCAGGTGCATCCTCATGATCACCTTGGATTATATCTAAACCCATTGCACGAGAGTATTCTATTACTTTCATGTATACGGGTCTTAAAGATTCAAATTGATCAATATGATAACAGTATGGCTTAGAAAAACCGGAACCTGTTGGGCTACCATCCTCGTTCTTAGTTAACCACATCATTTCAGGCTCTGTGCCTGCTCTTAATTCTAATTTATGTTTCTTTTTAAAATCTTCGTGAGCTCTTTTAAGATTACCTCTACAATCAGAAGTTAAGTAACCGCCTGGATCGTTTTCTTCTTCTCTGTTTCTAAAACATGTACAAAATACTCGGGCTATTCTTTTATCCCATGGAATTTGTACAAAAGTTTCTGGGTCAGGTATTCCGACTAATTCGTGAGCTTCTGGACCATAGCCAATATAATCACCATGCCTATTTGTAAATAAGTTAGCAGTAGCACCATACACTAACTGAAAACCTTTGTTTGCTATGCTTTCCCAGTGATCAGCAGGTACACCCTTACCAACAATCCTTCCAGTTACAGAAATAAATTGATAATAGATATACTCTATACCCAACTTATCAATTTTTTTTCTTACTTGTTTTATATAGTCTTGTCTTTTTTTATCCTTAACGTACGTTTCTAGCGCTGTCATAATATTCCTCCTCTACATCAACTCCAAGGGAACGGGCTTTTCGAAACCGGATGTAACTTCCCTTCTTCGTATCGCGAAAATCTGAAAGGTTCTAGAATTTCAGACTTTCTTCCAAGCAATTCATCAGATACTAAATCACCAACACCAGCCATTTTATATCCGTGGTTTGCGTCTGCTATAATATACACATTTTCTCTATATTGGTCGAATACAGGAAAACGGTCAGGAGTCACACATCCTATACCGCCAGCATTTTGCTTTTTATACTTATTGTGACACCCATCAAATTGCTTCTGGCAAAAAGCCAGAGCAGAAGTCCATTTATCCTCAAAAGACGCTCTTGGCTGAAATTCAAGAGAGTCGTGCCCATAAGGGTCTAGTTTGATATCATTTACAGGTTTAGTTACATCGTATGGAGATGAACCACCTTGAATACCATTTCTATACACATCTGGTTTATAATAAAAACCCCACATTACATTTTCATGAATAACATCACCTGTTTTATTTGAGACAAGCGTTGACTCAGTATCAACATGAATTACAGGATACTCAGTTCCATTTGCTGTTTTATAACTTCGTGGATCAACTTCAAGCTCGCCTTCTTCTAAAGCCATGTATGACCACATAGGTATTTCATTAGTAAAAGATCCATCAGGTTTTTTAATTTTTACATAGTTTGGTAACTCTAAAATTTCCCAAAACTTTCTTACCCAAGGACCAGCAGCAACAACTAGTTGTGTACATTCAATAGTTCCCTCAGATGTTTCTACTGCTGTTACAGCACCACTACCGTTTGAGGAGATTAAATTGTTTGCTTCAACGCCCTCAATTACTTTTGCGCCAGATGAAATGGCTAATTTATGAAACCCTTCAATTGCTCCCCTGTTGGCTCCGTAACCAGTCTTTTTTTCATGTAGGACAGATGTTATACCTTGAGCTTGCCAATCTGGGAGCATGTCCTTCATATATTTTTCACAGTCACTGGCGCCTTCGATAAATTCTGAGTCAAATCCAATTTCTTTTTGTTGGTGATAAACCTCCGACATGCCCTCTTGCATTAATTGTGAATTGATTTGCATGTAACCAACTGGTTTATATGTTAATGCTTCAGCATTTTCATTCCATACATCTACAGAGTGAGCCATTAAACTTCTCATTGCAGGTTGATAGTAGTTATTTCTAACTATTCCACATGCTACACCACTAGCGCCATTTGCAACCTTTGTTTTTTCAATAACAACTACTGAATTTTCTTTTAATTGTCCCTTACTAGATAACTTTTTACATAAATGCCAAGCCGTACTTAAGCCATGTATTCCAGCACCGATTATTAAATATTCACATTTAGACGGTAGACTCATTTTAATTTAATCCTCCAAGATTAATTGTATTTTGAATTGGGATATTAAAAAAAACACATTTTGTTTCAAATAATGAAACAAATTTTCAATAGAAAAGGCTTAATTATCAACAATTAATCTAGAAATTTTAATAGAAGCATCTTGCAATAAATTAATGTAATTATCCATCGTTTTTGGATTAAGAATATTTTTACTTCCAGATAAAGCGATTCCAGCAAAGGATCTTTTATCTTTATCTAAGATTGCTACTCCAATACCATAAGAATTTTCAAAAGCCTCACCATGATTTAAGGCATAACCGTTGGCTCTAATCTTTGTTAGTTGTTTTCTTAAATCATTTAAATTGATTATTGTATTATTGGTATGAGGATAAAAATTATAACTTCTATAAATTGTAGAAATTTCGTTTTCAGGTCTATATGCAAGCATTACTTTTCCTAGAGCACAACAATGTGCGTCTAGCCTCATTCTAAAAGTTCTTATTGTTGCATCATCAGTATTATTTGAAATTTTATCAGAGTGAACAATTTGAGATCCCTCTAACATAGCTAAGTATGTAATCAAATTTGTTTTACTTGATATATCTTTTAAAATTTCTTTTGATGTCTCTGAAATTGACTGAAGATAATCAGAAGTTTCACCAAATTGAAACGCCTTGTGTCCCATTGTGTAGGTGTTCGAACTGAGATTTTTATGAATATACCCAAGATCACTGAGAACAGATAATAATCTAAAAGTTGTCGTTCTTGAAAGAGTTGCTTTGCGAGAAATATTAGAGGCTTTAAGAGGAAAAATTGATTTAGAGAGTATCTCTAAAATTTTAAATGATTTTTCTAATGACTTATTTATGTACTTTAAATCCTGCCCCATTTAAAGTTCCTCCTTGTTTCAAATTATGAAACAATAAATTAACACTACAGTTGCATCATCACAACTCAATTCTGACTATTCGGTAATTATTTTTTCTATAGCTAGCTATATAAAATCTGCATGTAGTAAATTTTTTAAATAAAAAAAAATTTAAAACTTTGATCCCGGGATCCATCCGGTACCTGCTAATGGTACTCTAGCCATTGCGGCAGCCTCAACAGTAAGAGCACACAAGTCTTCTGGTTCTAAATTATGTAAGCTGTTTTTACCACAAGCTCTTGCAATTGTTTGGGCTTCTAGTGTCATTACCTTTAAATAATTTGATAGGCGTTTACCCGCTTTAACAGGGTCTAGTCTTTTCATTAATTTAGGATCTTGGGTATTAATTCCAGAAGGATCTTTTCCTTCGTGCCAGTCATCATAAGCGCCTGCAGTTGTACCTAATTTTTTGTAGTCGCTCTCCCATTTTGGATCATTATCCCCAAGTGCTATTAAAGCAGATGAACCAATTGAGACAGCATCAGCGCCTAGGGCCATAGCCTTTGCAACATCTGCGCCATTTCTAATGCCACCTGATACTATTAGCTGAACTTTTCTATGCATATCTAAATCTAAAAGTGCATCAACAGCAGGCCTAATACATGCTAAAGTGGGTTGACCAACATTTTCAATGAAAACCTCTTGTGTTGCAGCAGTTCCACCTTGCATTCCGTCTAAAACAACAACATCTGCTCCTGCTTTTACAGCAAGAGCTGTATCATAATATGGTCTAGCTCCTGCAAGTTTAACAAAAATAGGAACTTTCCAACCAGTAATTTCTCTTATCTCGAGAATTTTAATTTCTAAATCATCAGGGCCTGTCCAATCTGGGTGACGGCATGCCGATCTTTGATCAATTCCCTTTGGAAGGGTACGCATTTCAGCAACCCGATCACTAATTTTTTGACCAAGTAACATTCCTCCACCACCAGGTTTTGCGCCTTGTCCAATAACTACCTCTATAGCATCTGCTTTTCTTAAATCTTCTGGATTCATTCCATATCTAGATGGAAGTAATTGGTAGACTAAATGTTTAGATTGTCCTCTTTCTTCTGGGGTCATCCCCCCATCACCTGTCGTAGTTGAGGTACCTGAAATACTAGCGCCTCTACCCAGTGCTTCTTTTGCAGGACCAGATAAAGCTCCAAAGCTCATACCTGCAATCGTTATAGGAATATCAAGCTCTAATGGATTTTTGGCATGTCTAGTCCCTAAAGTAACGTTTGTTGAACATTTCTCTCTATAACCTTCAAGTGGGTATCTAGACATAGACGCTCCTAAAAATAATAAATCGTCAAAATGGGGAAGTCTTTTTTTTGAACCACCTCCTCGTATATCATAAATTCCAGTTTCTGCTGCTCTTCTTATTTCTGAGTTTGTGTAATCATCAAAGGTCCATGATTTTCTTGGAACGGTTTTAAATTTTTCAGACATTAATACTCCGATACATTATCTATGTTAAAATTATAAAGCTTTCTTGCTGAGCCATACATTTTAAAATTTGTTAATTGATTTTCATCGATACTTGCTTTTTTCAAAAGAGATTTTAGTAGGTCTTGATCTTTTTTATTCATATTTTTTTTTTCACAATCAGCGCCTAAGGATTTAGGTTCTCCTTTGATAAAAATTTTTGCTTCATAAATACTATCTCCTAACGCGTCACCAGCATCTCCACAAATTACTAAGTTTCCTGACTGTGCCATAAACGCAGACATGTGACCAACAGATCCTTTTACAATAATATCGATACCCTTCATAGAAATTCCACAACGAGAACTTGTATCTCCATCAACAATTAATGTTCCACCATGAGCAGTAGCACCAGCCGACTGAGAAGCATTACCTTTTACGTGAACAGATCCTGACATCATATTCTCAGCCACGCCTGTTCCTACATTACCATTTACAATTACATCAGCTTTCATGTTCATCCCTGCGCAGTAATAACCAACATGACCATCGATAGTTACATCCATTTCCTCTTTTAAACCTGCACAAATAGCATGGTTACCATCTGGATTGATTATTTTAAAACTTCGGTCATTTGATTTTTGATCAAGATTTTGAAGTAAGCCGTTAACTTTTCTCAAAGAGTCTTTTTTAAGATTTAATTTAATCATTTTCCCCAGCTGTATACTAAACCAGGTTCAGGTTCAAAAATTTTTGCTTTGTTAACATTAGGTAAATGAGCCATTGCTTGAAACTCTGACGCTATAGCAACGTAATCCTTTGTTTCTGCCACAACAGCAGGCTTACAAGCAATTTCATCTCTTACAATTGCTAAACCATTTTTGGTACCAGAAATAAAAGTATAAAAACCATCTAAATCTTTTAATCCATCAATTAATGTATCTTTTAAAGATTTCTTATTTGATAAACCATTTGAAATATAACCAGCAGCTACTTCTGTGTCGTTTTGAGATTTAATTTCTATTCCCTTTTTTTTTAATGTTCTTCTTAAATTATTATGATTTGAAAGCGAGCCATTATGAACTAGGCACTCATCCTCTCCAGTTGAGTACGGATGTGATCCATCTGTTGTAATTGCACTTTCAGTTGCCATTCTTGTATGCCCAATTGCATGAGTACCAGAAAAATTTTTAAGAGAAAAATTATTTACAACATCTCTTGGATTTCCAACCTGTTTAAATATTTCAATTGAACTTCCATATCCAACTAAATTTAAATTATCATAACTCTTGATAATACTTATAACTTTTACAGGTTTTAATGAAGTCTCTAAGACAAAATGGTCAGATATAATTTTTATTTTTGCATCTTTAATTTCTTTACTAAGATTTTTTTTTATTTCTTTGATATTATTTTCGTTATAGCAAATAGAATATTTATATTTCTTTTTTCTTTCAGTTGAATAGATTGCAAATCCAGCACTATCAGGTCCGCGAGTAGACATATTGTTCATCATTTCTGTTAAAAATTTTCCAAGATCTTTATTGTATTTTTTATTCTTTAGGTAAAGACCAACTATTCCGCACATCTTTATTATATGGCTTCATAACCATACTCTAAGCATGAGTCAGTTATACTATGGTAAAAAGAGCCTCCGAAACTTCTGAGGGCATAAAGATTAAAACAGTCTGGTTTTTCACTAATGAAATCAATAATAATGTTAATTCCATTATAAGTTGTATTAGCACAATTATTTGGTTTAAACATATCGTCGTTGAAGTTTAACGGTGAGCCTTTTTTTAATACCTCTTTTGACTTTGAGCCACTGATTTCAATGACTGCTCTAGAGTGAGAGATGTCAGTAATAGCAAAATCATCATCATTAAAAATTTTATGAATATCCTTATTGAGGTTTTTATCTTTGGATACAATCAAATATGTATCAGGACCTACCCATAATATCCTAGCTATATTATCTGAGATAACAGTCAAACTTTTAGTTGGTAATTTTAAATTATTCAAACTAACTTCGTTTATATCAACACTACTTTTTTTAAATTTAGCAATTTGAAAAATAGATAATTCTTTTACCTCAGAGAGCTTAAGAATGTTGTCTTTATTCTCATAGTCTCCAAAAAAACCTAGTTTATGATCAAAGTGAAGTGGTGATATATTCTCAATAACAAGCATATTAAGATCTAACTCTTTCTCCATCTGGATCAACATAATGAGAAGAAACAACCTCAACTGGAATTGAGATATCTTTTAATGGGGATACAGCAAAAAGATTTTTTCCTATTTTATTTTTTCCATCTTTAATTATCGCTATTGAAAATGGATTATTATATTCCACACTCCAACAAGATGAAGATACATGGCCTAATTTTGGTACAGGAGATGCTACTTTATCATTCTCAACGATATGAGACCCTTCAGGAATTTTAGTTCTTTTATCGAGTGGAACTAAACCAACGATAGTTTGTCTGTCTTCTGATGTAAAAGCTTCTTTAGATAGAGATCTTTTACCAATGAAATCTTTTTTCTTACTTACCATTCCATTTAAACCCACGTCAAAAGGAACTGCTCTTCCATCTAACTCAGCACCAGCAACGTGACCCATTTCAATTCTAAGTGTAGACAGTGCTTCAGTTCCATAAGGCTCTATATTAAAGGATTTACCCACATCCATAATCTTCTTCCACATATGAAGACCAAAATTAGACTCAACGTTTACTTCATAAGCTAACTCTCCGGAGAAAGATATTCGATAAATTCTAGCAAAAATACCATCTATGTTGGTGTCAACTAATCCCATAAACGGCAATCCTTCATTAGATAGATCTATATTGGGAAATAATTTTGATAAAAGTTCTCTGGACTTTGGTCCCGCAACAGCGATACCAGACCACTGTTCAGTTGTTGATAAGACATTAACATCTAATTCAGGCCACACGACTTGAAGATAATATTCTAAGTGAGAGAGAACATTCGCTGCTTGTGCTGTGGTAGTCGTCATATGAAAATGATTTTCTGATAACCTTGAAGTAGTACCATCATCAAAAACCATACCATCTTCTCGAAGCATCACACCGTATCTAGCTTTACCTACAGGTAATTTTAACCAAGCATTTGTGTAAACTCTGTTTAAAAACTCAGGAGCGTCTGGACCTTTTATATCTATTTTTCCAAGTGTTGTAACATCGCATATTCCAACATTTGTTCTAACATTTGCAGCTTCCCTATTTACTGCATCATTCATATTTTCTGACTCTTTAGGATAATATCTAGGTCTTTGCCATAATCCTGCTGCAACAAAAACAGCATTATTTTCTTCATGCCAATTATGAATTGGAGATTTCCTAGTTGGTAAATAATGGCTTCCAACTTCTCTACCAACAATTGCTCCAATAGTTACAGGGGTATAAGGTGGTCGAAATGTTGTATGACCAACCTCAGGGACAATTTTCTTTTCAATATTTGAGACATACTGAAGACCGTTTAGATTACTGGTTTTACCTTGGTCTCCAGCCATTCCCAAAGTTGTATATCTTTTTACGTGCTCAATAGATCTGAAGCCCTCTCTGATAGCTAATTCAACATCGGACACTGCAACATCATTTTGAAAGTCAATGAAACGCTTTGGTTTTTTACCTTGTGGTAAAGGCATACACCATAATCTTTCATGTTTTTCGTATTTTGGTTCTTTTGAATTTGGTGTGTTGGTTTCAATATTATTATCTGTAAACTTATTTGATAGATCAAATCCAACTTGAAAACCTTCAGCTAAAGATTGATTTAGTGTAAATGATCCATTAGCTGCTCCCACTGCGCTTTCTCTTTGTCTTTTTTTGTCAGGAACAAAAGCATCTATTTCTTCATTAAATTTTAATTTATTACCGGCTTGAGATGATAAATGAACTGTTGGGGTCCAACCACCAGACATACAAATGCAATCACAATCAATATTCTCCAAATTAGTAAAGTTTTCTTTATCTTTATCTAATTCACCAATGACCGCAGATTTAATCTTTAAATGACCTTTTGTATCAGCAATACCAGAATTAAATCTAATATTGACACCTTTTTGTTTAACTTCCTTGACCAACTCACCGTTAGAATTATTTCTAGTGTCTAAAATTACAGGGGTAATGTCATTTTTTAAAAATTCTAGGGCAGTTGAATAAGCAGTGTCATTGTTCGTAAAAATAATTGGTTTCTTACCAACCAACGTTTCGTAAACTGTCATATATTCTTTGGCTGCAGATGCTAACAAAATCCCAGGTCTATCATTATTACCAAAAGAAATTGGTCTTTCTATAGAACCCGTTGATACGATTACCTCACCTGCTCTAATATAATATAATCTTTGTCTTGGAGTATATTTAGATGGATTTTCTTGGTGATCGCTGACCCTTTCGATCATCACAGTCATATTATGATCATAGTATCCAAAAACCTGAGATCTTTTTTTCAAAATTACATTGGGCAAACTTTTTAATTGAGCAACGGTATCATTAGCCCACTCTTTACCAGACATATTTCCAATTGTGACCTCATCGGTAAGAAGCGATCCTCCAAAGTTAGCTTTATCTTCAGCAAGAATGACTCTGGCACCATTTTTTGCAGCTGCTAATGCACTAGCTAAACCAGAGGGGCCAGAACCAACAACAAGAACATCACAGTGTTCGTAATTATGTTCATATCTATCGGGATCAGGCTGTAGTGGAGCCACTCCCATTCCAGCGGCTTTTCTGATAAAAGGTTCATATATTTTCATCCAGAAACTTTTTGGCCACATAAATGTTTTGTAATAAAAACCTGCTGGGAAAAAACGATTAAGCAAATTATTCACTTCCCCTATATCAAATTGTACTGAAGGCCAACAATTTTGACTTTTCGCTTTAAGCCCTTCAACAAGTTCAACTTCGGTTGCAATGATATTGGGTTCTGACTTATTCCCTTCATGTAATTGAACCATTGCATTTGGTTCCTCTACTCCAACTCCTAAAAAACCTCTTGGTCGATGATATTTAAAACTTCTTCCAATCAAATGTATACCATTAGATATCAATGCAGATGCTAAAGTATCACCCTCGTATCCATGATAAGTGTGGCCGTTAAAAGAAAAATTAATTTTTTTATTTTTGTTTATTAAGCCAGTTGAATTTTTTGTTCTATAAGCATTACTCATTGAAAGCCTCGTTCATTTTACATGTATCAAAAATTTCATGAGTAGCAGTATCTCTGGAAGCCTTAAACCATTGTCTACACCCAGAAACATGATGCCATAGTTCTGTATGTTTACCTCTAGGGTTGTCTCTAAAATATACAAAGTTGTCCCAATCTTCTGTTGAGATTTCTTCACCTAGCGTAGGACGTTTAACAGTAGCGTCTCCACCATAAGAAAATTCATTTTGAGATCGTTTGCCACAATAAGGGCACTTTATTTCTAACATTAATTAACCTATCCAGGGCTTAGGGCCGACACCTTTTTCGTCAATAATTTTACCAGTATGAAAACGTTCTAAATTAAAGTCGGAATTTAATTCATGCACCTTGTCTTGAGCAATTGTATGAGCAAAAACCCATCCTGATGAAGGAGTTGCTTTGAACCCTCCGTAGCACCAGCCACAATTTAAATAAACACCATCTATATGCGTTTTATCTATTATAGGAGAACCATCCATGGACATATCCATAATTCCTCCCCAAGTTCTTAGCATTTTCAGTCTGCTAAAGTTTGGAAATACTGCCAATCCACCTGTGAGAACGTGTTGTATCATAGGCATATTACCTCTTTGGGCATAACTATTGTAACCGTCTAGGTCGCCACCCATAACCATTTCACCCTTGTCAGACTGACTACAATAAAAGTGTCCTGCTCCAAAAGTTACAACTTGGTGCAGTAATGGTTTGACAGGTTCAGAGACACAAGCTTGTAGCACATGAGCTTCGATTGGTAATCTCATATTTAACATGTCTGCCAGAAGAGTTGTGCTACCGGCAACACATAGCCCAACTTTTTTTGTTTTAATACTTCCTCTTGATGTTTGAACACCTTCAATTTTTCCTTTATTGACATCAAAACCTGTGACTTCACAATTTTGAATTATATCAACACCCATTGAGTCCGCTTGTCTAGCGTAACCCCAAGCAACAGCGTCGTGTCTTGCTGTTCCCCCTCGAGGTTGCATTAGTCCGCCATGTATTGGAAAACGACAAGTTTCAGAAAAATCTGCAAATGGAATCATTTGTTTAATTTCATCCCTACCAAGTAGAATTGCATCAATACCATTAAGCCTCATTGAATTACCTCTTCTTGCATAAGCATTCATTTGTGCATCAGAGTGAGCTAGGTTAATAATTCCTCTTGGTGAATACATGACATTATAATTTAGTTCTTGACTAAGTGTTTCCCATAATTTCATTCCAAATTCATAAAAATGGGCATTCGAGTCAAACATGTAATTCGATCGAAGGATCGTAGTATTTCTTCCTACATTACCTCCACCTATCCAGCCCTTCTCTAAAATAGCAACATTAGTAATGCCGTGCTCTTTAGCGAGATAGTATGCTGTTGCTAGACCGTGACCACCGCCACCTATGATAATTACATCATACTCTTTTTTAGGTTCAGGATCTTTCCAAGCAACTTCCCAGTCTTGATGGTTAGTGAAAGCATTTTTAACTAAGCTGAAGACAGAATATTTTTGCATGATTCAAATTTACCTATTCGAAAATATATATATAAATTAATTGCTTCAATAATGACGTTCCATAATATGAAACAATATTTTATTTATCCTTTATTCTGTTACCTTAATGACTAAAAAATGGATTGGAAATTTA
>CABZUC010000002.1 GCA_902528805.1 uncultured Alphaproteobacteria bacterium | reverse complement strand
ACATCTGCTCCCCAGCTTCTATAAAGCTTTGACTCAGCAAGTGTTGAAAACTGAGGTCCTTCCATAACTACATAGGTAGAACCTCTTTTGTATTTTATTTTTTCTTTCTTAATAGCTTGTTCACAGGCATTCATTAACCCATTTGAAGTTGGGTGAGCCATAGAAACATGGGCAACAATTTCATCTTCAAAAAAAGTTTTACTTCTAGCGTAAGTTCTATCTATAAACTGGTCGACTATTACAAATAGCCCAGGATGTAACTCCTCTTTAAGTGACCCTACTGCAGAAATAGAAACAATATCTGTTACTCCGATTTGTTTTAAAGCGTCTATATTTGCTCTGTAGTTTATATTTGTTGGAGAAATAAAGTGTCCTTTTCCATGCCTTGGCAAAAATATTACATCTTTTGTTTGATATTTTGCTTTTATAATCTTATCGGATGGACTTCCCCAAGGGGTTTCAATATTTAGATATTTAACATCTGAGAGTTCTTCAATTTCATAAAGACCACTACCACCAATAATTGCAAGTAAGTTTTTAGTCATTAAATTTAAAGATCTTGAATGCTCATACCTACATTGTTGTAGCCGTTATCAACATAGAGAATTTCCCCAGTCACACCCTTAGATAGATCGCTCATAAGATAAACAGCTGACTTACCAATATCATCCAACGAAAGAGGCTTTTTAATTGGGGAGTTTTCAATGGTATAATTATATATCTTTCTTGATTTATTAATTACAGCACCCGCTAGAGTTCTCATTGGGCCTGCTGAAATCGCATTAACCCTTATTCCTCTGTCACCCATATCAACAGAAAGATACCTTATTGAAGTTTCTAACGCAGCCTTTGCAACACCCATTACATTATAACTTTGCATATATCTTGTTGATCCATAATAAGTTAGTGCCATGATAGAAGCGCCGTCGTTCATCTTTGGGGAGAACAATCTTATCATCTCGGTTAAAGAGTATGCAGAAATATGTAGAGTTTTGAGAAAGTTTTCTTTGGAAGTATTTAAATACTTTCCAGACAGTTCATTTTTATCTGAATAGGCGACAGCATGAACAAAAAAATCTATATTACCATTGATTCCATCACGAACACTTTCAAGAGAGGAGGTGTCAGATACATCACAAGGCATAATTCCAAGGCAATTAATTTTCTCAGATAGGGGTGCAACTCTTTTTTTTATAGAGTCATTTTGATAAGTTAGGTAAATACTTGCACCCTCATCACTTAAAGACTTTGCAATACCCCAAGCAATAGAGTGGTCATTAGCGATACCTACAACTAATCCCTTTTTACCTTCTAATATTTTAGTCATTATAACTAGTTAGATAGATGGAGGCATTGGTTCCTCCAAAACCAAAACTATTGGACAGAATAGAATTGATTTTAACATCATTTTTATTCTCTCTAAGAATATTCATACCTTCAGCCTTTTCATCTAGGTTTGAAATATTAGCGGACTCAACCATAAAATCATTTTCCATCATTAAAAGAGAGTAAACAGCTTCCTGTACGCCAGTAGCACCAAGTGAGTGACCAGTTAAGGATTTTGTGGAACTAGTTGGAGGAACATTATCGCCAAAAACTTCTCTTATACCTTTTAATTCAATCATGTCTCCCACAGGAGTGGAGGTTCCATGCGCATTAATATAATCGACGGGCCTTCCCTGAGTTGCCATATTCATACATCTCACGGCCCCTTCTCCTGAGGGTTGAACCATATCATATCCATCTGATGTTTGACCAAAACCTTGAATTTCCGCTACAATATTCGCACCTCTTGCTTTAGCACTATCAAGACTTTCGACTACTAAAACGCCTGCACCTCCTCCAATGACAAAGCCATCTCTTGAAGAGTCATACGCACGGGAGGCGACCTCGGGCGTTTCATTATATTTGCTTGAAAGCGCTCCCATGGCGTCAAATAATATTGACATTGTCCAATGTGTTTCTTCTCCACCACCAGCGAATACAATCTCTTGTTGTCCATGCCTAATAAGATCGTAAGCGTTACCAATACAATGTAAACTTGTCGAGCATGCTGAGCTGATAGAATAGTTAACTCCTTTAATTTTAAAAGGGGTTGCCAAGGTAGCAGAATTTCCTGATGCCATTGTTCTTGTAACCATGTAAGGTCCAATTTTTTTAACACCTTTTTCTCTTGCTATATCAAAGGCTTGTTGTAATTGAAATGTTGATGGACCACCAGACCCCATTACTAATCCAGTATTAACGTTTGATATGAAAGTTTCATCAAGTCCTGAGTGTTCAATTGCCTCTTTCATTGCAATATAATTATAAGCGGCACCTTCGCCCATAAAACGTAAAATTTTTCTATCCACATTTTCTTCAATATTTATTTTAGGCTTGCCATGTACGTGACTTCTCATCCCAAGTTCTTCGTATTCTTTGCAATGACTAATACCAGATTTCACATCTTTTAAACTTTGCAAAACCTCTTTTTTGTTATCGCCTATACAAGAAACTATACCGTATCCAGTAATAACAACTCTTTTGTTACTCATTAAACAACCCCACTCTTAAATCATTAGCGTGATATATTATTTTTTCATTGTGTATTATTTGTCCATCTCCATAACCAATTGATAACCCTTTTTTATTTAAAGATTTTTTTAAACTAACTTTATATTCAATTAATTCTTTATCTGGTTTTATTTCTTCGACAAATTTGATTTCCCCAACTCCTAGAGCACGACCTTTTCCAGGGTATCCAAGCCAGCCTAAATAAAAACCTAACATTTGCCATAAAGCGTCAAGACCCAAACATCCTGGCATGATTGGATCCCCTAAAAAATGACACTTAAAGAACCATAAATCAGCATTAATATCGAGTTCAGCGGTTATTTCGCCTTTTCCATGGACCCCGCCGTCCTTATTAACTCTGGTAATACGATCAAACATAAGCATTGGTGGAGCGGGTAGTTGAGCATTCCCTTCTCCAAATAAATTCCCTTTTCCACATTCTATAATCTCTTCATAACTATAACTAGATTGGGGTGTAAATGTGTTCATATTAGTGAGGACAAACTTTATTTTTCAATTGTAGTTTGTTTATGTCTGAAGTCAAAAGGTCTATCAAGCTGATTTCATTCATCAATTGAGTTTTATTTTTTGCAAGTGCAAATACAATTTTCATACAAGCAAAACTAGTAACAAAGCCTGCAACTGGTCCAATCATAGCACTGTTCAAACAGCGGTGATTCTGATCAGCATAAGGAAAAAGGCACTCAAAACACGAGGAGTCATTTCTTTTATAGTCTTGTGCAAAATAAATACCTTCTGATGAGTTAATTGAGATAGATACAAAAGATATCTTGTTTGTCTTAGAAAATTTTGAAGAAAAAATTTTATTTTGATGGTTATCAGTGCAATCAAATATTAAATCAAATTTAATTTTTGGATTTTCTTCAATAAAAGACTCAAAATTTAATGAGTGCTCTTTTATTAAAGTCGTATCATTTACATTCTTAAGTTTATGCTTTGAGATATTTGACTTTGACTTACCAATATCATTTTGATCATAGTTTATCTGACGATGTAAATTTGACTTTTCAATTTTATCATGGTCAATGAGATGTATTTCACCAATTCCAGACCTCACAAGATATTGTGATGCAACAGTCCCTAAGGCACCTAACCCAATTATACAAACCTTTTTCTTAGAAATATTAAGTTGTCCAGCCTCATCAATACCAGGAACTAGAATTTGTCTTCCAAATTCCTCTATCAGTTTATCAGTTTGTTCCTGTTGACCCAAAACCACCACTTCCTCTCTTTGTAGCATTTAAATCACTTACTAATCTAAAATTAACCTTTTCATATTTTGATACAACCATTTGTGCGATTCTCATTTTATTGGTAACTTCAAAATTGCTAGATCCATGATTAATTAAAATTACTTTAATTTCACCTCTATAATCTGAATCAATGGTCCCGGGGCTATTTAAAACAGTAATTGAGTTTTTTAACGCTAATCCACTTCGAGGTCTGATTTGAACCTCGAGACCATCAGGTATTTCAAAAATCAACCCTGTCCCAATTAGTTTTGTTTGTTGAGGAGCAATATCAACATTTCCATCTGGAAGGAATGCTCTGATATCCATCCCAGCGCTTGACGACGTCTCATAAGCTGGAAGATCAACACTGTCATCTATTTTTTTTACTTTAATATCAACCATACTAAGTTTTAATATTTTTAAGATATTCAACTATTTTATCAGCAAAAATTGTTTTGCTAACACTACCTATTTTTAATGAGGCACCCGATCTCCCAATCAAAATACCATTGTTATAGTTGGTATTAAAAATTTTATTTTTAGGTGTTGGATAGTTTAAAACAATAAAATCACAATTTTTGCTCAATAGTTTTTTTTTTGCATTCTGCAACACATTGTCAGTTTCGTAAGCAAATCCAACTGTAATTTTAGGTTTATATCTTCCAGTCGACATTGATTTTAAAACATCAGGATTGTTAATCAGTTTCAAAGATAGGCCATTATTTTTTTTTATTTTTACTTTATTATATTTTTCAACTTTATAGTCACTAACCGCTGCATTAAAAATTCCTAAATCTACTGACTTATATTTTTTTGCTTCTTTTAACATTTCTTTAGCACTGGAAGTAAAAATATACTTAACATTTTTTGAAACTATTTGTTTAACTTGAATATATCCATGTAAACAAATAATTTTATAATTAGATTTTAAGAGACTTTTTATTAAGGCCATGCCTTGTCGACCTGATGACTCATTAGAGATATATCTTACCGGATCAATATACTCTCGAGTAGACCCAATAGTTATTAATGCTTTTTTCACTTATTTAAGTTGATTCATTACTTCGCCAGGGTCAACTAATCGACCACTTCCATACTCACCACAGGCTAAAGAGCCGTCATCGGGCCCAATAAACTGATGACCAATTTTCTTTAAATAGTCCACATTATTTTGAATAATTGGATTAGCCCACATTTCTTTGTTCATAGCAGGAGCAAAATATATAGGTTTGTTTGCAGCAATCATACATGTCAACGCAAGATCATCACAAAAACCCTTTGCAAATTTAGAAATAATGTTAGCTGTTGCAGGGTAAACAATAATATGAGAATTATCACGAGCTAATTTTATATGCCCGATTTTTTTTTCCATATCCAAATCAAAAAGTTCAGAATAAACTTGTTTATTACAAATTGTTTCAAGTAATAATTTAGAAATAAATTCAAATGTGTTTTTTGTTGCAATAACTTCATAGTCAATTGATTTTTTTTGGCACTCACGAATTAAATCTAAAGACTTGTAACAGCCAACACTTCCCGTGATAATGATTAATATTTTCATTTTTTCTGCAATATATATATGCTGTTCGCCCCAGAAATGAAATCAATAGTTTTAACATGAGAAAAACCAATATTTTTCAGCTCATTCACAAGTCTAATTTGAGAGGGAAAAGAAATAATACTCTCAGCTAGGTATTTATAACTGTGTCTATCATTAGCGACGATACTACCAGTAAAAGGCAAAACATATTTTAAAAAGTTTTTATATGGTTTCTTAAGTAAATCTCTTTTTGGTATGCCAAATTCCATAATTAAAAAATAACCATTTTTTTTTAAGCATCTATAGATCTCAGTAAAGCCATCTTTTCGATTTTTAAAATTTCTCACACCGTAAGTACAAGTTATAGTTTGAAAAAAATTTTTCCTGTATGGTAGGTTTTCTGCATATCCGACTTGGTAATTAATATTTTTAGATTTATTTTTTTTTCGAGATATATTGTGCATTTCAAAGATAGGGTCTATTGCATAAAGATTTTTTGTTATAGGTAGTAAATTGAAGATATCCCCACTACCACTTGCTATATCTAAAATTTTTTCATTAGCGTTATGTTTCGATGAGACAAGATCTATAAAATATTTTTTCCAAAGTCTATGTATGCCTAGACTCATAACATCGTTCATTAAGTCATATTTTGCATGAGATACATTTTCAAAAATATCTGTAATATTATATTGATTTGAACTATTTTTAGACATCATGCCTGAATTACCTGAAGTAGAAACTACAATAAGATATTTAACCTCAAAAGTTAAAGAAAAAAAAATTATTTCTATTAATAAGTCAAAAAAAAAATTAAGAAAAAATTTAAACTTCAAAGATCTTGAGTCCATATCTCAGAGAAAAATTAAATCTGTAAAACGTTTTGCAAAATATATCGTTATGAGACTAGATAATGATAATTATTTAATAGTTCATTTAGGAATGAGTGGGAGATTAAAGTTTTATTTAAATGAAAATTATAAAAAAGAGAAACACGATCATGTTGTTCTTCAATTTGATAAATTTAAAATAGTCTTCAATGATCCTCGTCGGTTTGGCATGTTTTTTAGACTTGAAGATATAAAAGAGGTAGAAATTTTTTTTAATAATTATGGCACTGATCTATTAGTTAATAAGGTAAAGATTAAAGAAATGTATAATAAATTCATTAGCAAAAAAGTATCTTTGAAACAGGCGTTGCTTAATCAAAGTTTGATAGTAGGAATTGGAAACATTTATGCAAACGAGGCACTTTTTCACTCAAGATTAAGCCCTCTAAGGCTTACGAACTCTCTTAATTTAGCAGAATTGACTCAGCTAATAAGCTCTTGCAAATTCGTATTAAAATTATCTTTGAAGAACGGAGGCTCATCTATAAATGATTACAAATCTCCAGACGGAACACTGGGAAGTTTTCAGAGTCTGTTTAAGGTTTACCAAAAGAAACATGTAATTTATAAAAAAAAAACCTATAAAATAAAAAAAATTATTCAAAATGGTCGTTCGACCTTTTTTTCACCTACTTTACAAAAATAAAAAAATCTATATAAGTTATTAACGTTATTAAACTAACAACCTGTTAACAATATTTTTATATGCCACAACACAAATCAGCCAAAAAAAGACTTCGTCAGTCTGATAGAAAAAAAACGGTAAACAAAGCAGTAAAATCTAATGTTTCAACCCAATTAAAGGCAATTGATAAACTTATCAAAGATAAAAAACTAGATGAATCAATGGAAAAATTAAAAATGGTCATGTCTGTTTTGCATAAGTCTACTAAGAAGAAAATTATGCATCTTAATAAAGCCTCAAGAACTATTTCCAAACTACAAAAAGATATTTCTGCAATTTCAAAATAATTCTTTTTTTCAAGATATTTTTTTAAAAAAAATGTTTTTTTTTATTCTTCTTTTTTAACTTTTCATGTTTAAATACACATTCGTTTAGAGGAAGGAAAATACATAGTGGAAGAAGAACTGCATCAAGGTGGCATAGATGTGTCCTGGTCCAAGATAACATCTGAATTAAAAAAATCTCTAAACAAAGATACCTTCCAAAATTGGATTAAACCAATTTATTTTGAGTCTCATATAGATACTTCCCTCACCCTTTCAGTTCCAACAAGATTTTTACGTGATTGGATAATAAAAAACTATGCCTCAGTTATCAAAAAAGCTTATATGGACCAAGGCCATAGTATTGATAAACTAGCGATACTCGTAAAAGAGAATAATGATCGAATTATTCCTGGTACAGAAGTAATTTATGAAGATAAAGATGATGATGAAGACACTTACTATGATGACATCTCTGCACCATTAGACCCAAAATTTACTTTTGATAATTTTATTGTTGGAAAGCCCAATGAGCTAGCATACGCAGCTGCGCAACGAGTTGCGCAATCAGAGGTAGTAAGTTTTAATCCATTATTTTTGTATGGAGGCGTTGGTTTAGGTAAAACACATTTAATGCATGCAGTAGCTTGGAACATAAAAAAAAGAAATCCAAAAAAAAATGTTGTTTATTTAACTGCAGAAAAATTTATGTATCAATTTATTAAAGCCCTCAGGTTTAAAAATATTATGAGCTTTAAAGAACAGTTCAGATCAGTAGATGTTCTTATGATAGATGATGTGCAATTCATTATTGGTAAAGACAATACTCAAGAGGAATTTTTCCATACTTTTAACACTCTAATTGACAAAAAAAGACAAATTATTATTTCAGCAGATAAATCACCTGCAGATCTTGACGGCTTAGAGGATAGATTAAAATCTAGATTAGGCTGGGGATTAGTTGCAGATATACACCCTTTAACCTACGAGTTACGATTAGGTATCCTTCAAGCAAAGGCTGAGCAAAAATCTTTACAGCTAAGACAAGAAGTAATGGAATTTTTAGCAAATAAAATTACCAATAATGTCAGAGAAATGGAAGGTGCTTTAAATAGATTGGCTGTTCATGCATCAATTCAGGACTCTGAAATATCTGTTGACCTCGTGAAAGATGTATTAAAAGATTTACTTAGAACTAACTCTAGAAAAATTACAATTGATGAAATC
This sequence comes from uncultured Alphaproteobacteria bacterium, assembly GCA_902528805.1. Taxonomy (GTDB): domain Bacteria; phylum Pseudomonadota; class Alphaproteobacteria; order HIMB59; family HIMB59; genus HIMB59. The sequence continues at coordinate 68,489 of CABZUC010000002.1, read as the reverse complement.
CAAAAGAAAGTTGTTGAGCACTACAATATTAAACTTTCAGATATGCATTCTCCCAGAAGATCAAGATCTGTTGCACGTCCAAGACAAGTAGCTATGTATTTAGCAAAATCAATTACAACCAGATCTTTACCCGAGATTGGTAGAAAATTTGGTGGTAGAGACCACACTACCGTTATCCATGCTATTAAAACTATTGAAGAAATTATGGTTAATGACCCTAACTTAGCAGAAGATATTGAACTTTTGACTAGAATATTGCAAACTTCCTAAATGGATTTTAGAGTTAGTCGAGAGGCTTTTTTAAGAGTTTTAACTCATGTCAGTTCAATTGTTGATAGTAGATCGACTATTCCCATTTTATCCAATATCTATATTAAATGTGACAACAACCAAATTGAAATAAGGTCGACAGATATGGACATCTCTATTCGAGAGTTTGTTTCAACTGACTCTTCAAAAAATGGTGAAGCAACGGTTAACTCAAGAATACTTACTGATATAATTCGTAAAACAAAAAAAAACTCTATTGTAAAATGTAAATTAGAGGGAAACAGATTAATAATAAATTCTGATAACTCTGTTTTCGAATTAAATGCATTAACGGCAGACGAGTTCCCAAAGTTTGTACCGTTAGACCCAACAAACTCTTTCGAGCTATCTATACCTCAGATTAAAAGACTCTTTAATAAAACAAAATTTGCAATATCTGCCGAAGAGACAAGATATTATCTCAATGGTATTTACATTCATACTGTCACCAATGGAGCAAATTCTGCTTTAAGATGCGTTGCTACTGATGGTCATAGATTAGCTAAGACAGAGTTAGATTTAGCAAATGTAATTAATATATCAGGTATCATTCTTCCAAGAAAATTTATACTTCAGTTAGATCGTATGTTAGGGGACTTTGAAGGTAAGGTAAAAATAATATGCACAGATACTCAGGTAAGCTTAGAAGCAGACAATTTCATAATAATAAGTAAGCTCATTGATGGAACTTTCCCAGATTACGAAAAAGTAATACCCGTATCTAATGACAAATTACTGCAAGTTGAAGCAGAACCATTTTTTAATGCTATTGATAGAGTCTCGACTGTAAATCAAGACAAAACACCCACAGTTAAATTACAATTTGAAAATAATAGTATTAAGATTATGGCTACAAGCACAGACAGCAACAAAGGAGACGAAGAAGTTGCAGCAAACTACGCTGCTGAGGGTTTAGAAATACTTTTTAACTCAAAATATATTATGGATTTACAAGACGTGATTGAAGGAGATACTATGATCTTAGAGTTACTCAACCAATCATCGCCAGTCATAGTAAAGGACCCAAAAGACTCAACAAGTTTATATATTTTAATGCCAATGAGAATTTAATTGTCCCCACCACTGAAGGGTTTACAGTTATCTAACTACAGAAATTTCATAAACAAAAAAGAAGTTTTTAAATTTGAACATACTTTGTTCAAAGGAAAGAATGCCGTTGGAAAGACCAATATTTTAGAGGCTATAAGTTTTTTATGCCCGGGCACAGGCTTTAGAAAAGATGGAATACAAAATTTTATTTTTCAAAAACAAGAAAAATTAAAGAGTTTTATTACTTTTGATTTTGAGAATGAGGATTTAGAAAATCATTTAACTATTGAACTAAGTAACAAAGATGAAAGATGGTCTAAACAATATTTTTTAAATGATAAAAAAATACAGCAACAAAAATTATTGGATATTTTTCAACTATTTTGGTTTACGGAGATAGATAAGGTTTATTTTATTAAAGATACTCAATATCAAAGAAATACTATTAATCGAATTATTTGTTATTTTGACCCAAAATTATTTAGTTTATTGAATCAATACACTAAGCTAAGAAGAGAAAAAAAAAGAATATTGCAATCCTCACAGGATAACTCATGGCTTATTTCAATTGATAAACAACTTTTTGATATAGGCAAGTCTATTATTGAAATCAAAATAGAGTTTCTCAAAGAATTTCAAAATTTTTTATCAGATAATAGCAAAAAGTTCTTTGATTTTGAAATTATTCCAAGTTTTGGCTTATTAGAAAAAGAAAACTTTTTAGAAAAATTTCAAAAAGGTCTTTCGGACGAGATTCAATGGCCAAATGATCATAAACTTCAGTCAGATCATGATCCAAAAAAATCAATCTTTGAGATCACAAACAATCAAAAAAATATTTCTCAGCTATCTTCAGCACAGTCAAAAATGTTAATTTTAAGCCTACTTCTTAGTTGTGCAAAATTTTTAAATCGTGACAGAATTACTATTTTTTTAATTGATGAAATATTTGATAACTTTGATATTGTAAATATTAATAAAGTTATTGAATACTGTGCAGAAAATAAATTTCAGACCTTCTTCTCAACCACTGATAACTTCACGCTCAAAGGGAATATAGACAATTTAGAAATAAAGGAAATTTTGTAATGATAGATCAATATACAGCATCCTCGATCAAGGTCTTAAAGGGCTTAGAGGCCGTCAGAAAAAGACCGGGCATGTATATTGGTGATACTGATGATGGCACTGGTCTGCACCATATGGTTTACGAGGTGCTTGATAATTCTATTGATGAGGCTCTTGGAGGCTATTGTGACAATATTCAATTAATTATAAATAAGGATGGATCAGCAACAATCTCTGATAATGGTAGAGGGATACCTGTCGATAAGCATAAATCCGAAAAGGTACCTGCTGCTGAAGTTATAATGACTCAATTACATGCAGGAGGTAAATTTGACCAAAACAGTTATAAGATTTCGGGAGGTCTTCACGGAGTTGGTGTTTCTGTTGTAAATGCTTTATCTGAAAAACTTTCTTTAACTATCCGTAGAGGGGGAAAAATTCACACTATGGAATTTAAAGATGGCATTACGTCAAAAAAATTAACTGAGGTAGGAGTTATGAAAAAGACTGAGAGAACTGGTACAACTGTTCAATTTTGGCCGTCCAAAAAAATTTTTTCAAACACAATTCTAGTGCTTAAAACTTTAGAAAATAGAGTTCGTCAATTAGCTTTTCTTAATTCTAACGTCCGAGTAACATTGGCTGACATGCGCACTCCTAAGGCAGAACCAATAGAGTTTTATTATCAAGGAGGTTTAATAGCATATGTTCAATTTCTGAATTCTAGAAAATCAACTCTAAATAAAATAATACCATTTAATGGTGAGTCTAATGGAATTAAAGTTGAAGGGGCTTTGCAATGGAATGATGGATACAATGAAAATATGCTGTGTTTTACGAACAACATACCTCAAGGAGATGGGGGAACACACCTACAGGGATTTCGATCAGCACTTACTCGTTCATTAGTTGGATATTCAAATACTGTTGCTGTTTCAAAGAAAGGTAATATTACCATATCAGGAGACGATGCTAGAGAGGGTATGACATGTGTATTATCTGTTAAGGTTCCTGACCCTAAGTTTTCATCGCAAACAAAAGATAAATTAGTTTCATCAGAAGTCAGACCTGTTGTTGAGAAAATTATCTCAGAACAGTTAAGTGCTTGGCTCGAACAAACACCAGGAGAAGCAAAAAAATTAGTATCAAAAATTATTGAAGCCGCAAGTGCTAGAGAAGCAGCAAGAAAGGCCAGAGAGCTAACAAGAAGAAAAAATGTTTTAGAGACATCATCGCTTCCTGGTAAATTAGCTGACTGCCAAGAAAAAGACCCTACCAACTCAGAGCTTTTCATAGTCGAGGGTGACTCTGCAGGTGGCTCTGCTAAGCAAGGTCGAGATAGAGTAACTCAAGCCATACTCCCACTTAGAGGTAAAATATTAAATGTAATTAAAGCCAATCCTCATAAAATATTAGAAAATAATGAAATTTCTGCTCTTATCACTGCAATTGGTGCTGGATATGGAAATCCACCAAAGGATAAAGAATATAACCCATCTGATTATTTTAACCCTGAGTCAATGCGTTATCACAAGATTGTTATTATGACAGATGCTGATGTCGATGGAAGTCATATTAGAACGTTATTACTCACATTTTTTTATCAATTTATGAGAGATATAATAACCACTGGACGGTTGTATATCGCCCAACCCCCTCTTTATAAGGTAAAAAAAGGAAATTCGGAAAATTATTTATTAGACGATAAGGAACTTACAAAGTTTTTACTTTTAAATAATAAAGACGATCTTGACTTTAACATTTACAATAAAAAGAAAAAAATCCAGCTAAAAGAGGAGCAGTTAAATGAGTTAATTGATTTAGCCTCTCGTGCAAACTCTGCTTATCAAAATTTAGATCTTACATATTTAGACACACAATTTTTTGATCAAATCATTAATACTGGATTATTTTTCTTGGATTTTCCTCCAAACAAAATTGAAAAGTCTCAATTTAAAACTTTTCTCTCCAATTTGAATCAGGTTTATAAATCACAAAATATTAAATTTACATTTCAAAGTATGATTAGTAATGAACTTGTTTTTTTACAAGAGAAAGAGGGTTATAATAAAATTATAAAAGTTCCCTTAGATAAATTACTACATTTAAGAGAGTTCATTTCTATAGAAAATTTAAATCTTTATAACAAAATTGGTTTTTCAAAATCTACTGATGCTTATTTTGGGATTTCTAAACTATCATCAAAAGAAAACTTTAATTGTATTGGACTTGTTGAATTTTTTAACACCCTCTTTGAGATGAGTAAAAAAGGTCAATCAATAAGTCGATACAAGGGTCTTGGTGAAATGAACCCTGAACAATTATGGGAGACAACTTTAGACCGAACAAATAGAAAGTTGCTTCAAGTTAAACTCGAAGATCAAATTAATGCAGAAAGACAACTCATCATGCTTATGGGAGATGATGTGACTGATAGGAAAAGTTTTATTCAAGAAAATTCAGTCAAAGTAGCAAACTTAGATATTTAGTTGGATAATCAAAAAAACTTCCTTTTCGTTAATTCTTATGATTTTCTAATTATACGAGCTATTGCTTTTGGTGGTCAAGCCGCTACCTTGTCAATTACACAGTATTTTTTCGAGATTTCAAAAATAGTTGCAACTGCCTCATGGATTATAGCCTTTGTCTTGATGGCTAGCATTATCTTAGGTTTTTACTTAAACAAAGGCGATAAAATTATTTCAGAAAAACAAGTCTTCATATTTTTATGTTTTGATATCATTCAAATTTCGAGTTTAATTGCGTTGAACGGGGGATACACTAATCCTTTCATATTTATCATTTTAGCTCCTATTGCAATTGCAGCATCATACCTAGCAATAGAAAGAATAATAATTATTTTAAGTTTGGCGTTAGTTTGCTTTGCCTTAATATTTAATTTCTTTATTTCTCTTCCTCCATCCGTTCATCCCAATATTAATTTTACATATAGTCTAGCTATCATGATTTCTCTTTTTATAAGCAGCATCTTTTTAGTTTTTTATCTTTATTACTTTTCTCTAAACTACAAAAGCACGCAAAAAGCATATGAATTAGCAAGCAAGCAACTTCAAAATGAAAAAGAACTTTTAAAAGTAGGTGGGTTAGCAGCAGCAGCTGTTCATGAACTAGGGACACCATTGAATACAATAAACCTTATTGTTGGAGACTTTAATCAAGATAAAAAACTAAAAGATGATTATGGAAAAGACATTAAAACGTTATTGTTAGAATTAGATAGATGTAAGGCAATACTTAAAGAACTTTCAACCAATCCAGAGTCAACAGAATTCTCCTCTGAAATAACTAATATGTCATTAGATGCATATACACAATCTTTGTGCGAACAATTCTCAAATAATTATCGCGCAGTAAATTTAGATTATAGATCGGATGAAAATTCAAAAAATATTAATATTAAAATTACACCTGAGCTTAATATCGCTATGAATAATATAATCAAAAATGCAATTAGTTTTGCGTATAAAGAAATATTAATAATTTCAGAAACTTCAACAAATACATATTCTATCAAAATCCGTGATGACGGCCCAGGTTTTGATAAAAAGTTTATAGCTAATTTTGGAAAACCATTCTATTCTAGCAGGCCTGAAAAAGGGGTAAATATGGGCCTTGGGTTATTCATAACAAAACAAATGATTGAAAATCTAAATGGTGAAATATCAGTACAAAGTAATAATGGAGCAGAAGTAACTTTAACATGGCAGATTTAGAACAAAACGCAGTAACAAAAGACAAAACACTTTTTATTATTGAGGACGATAAGCCCTTTCGAGAGCGATTAACCACTTCTTTTCAACGAAAAGATTTCACAGTAACAGCGGCTGGGTCTAAAAAAGAGGCATTAGACGTTTTATCAGGCAATAACTTTAATTACGCCATAGTTGACCTACGCTTAGGAGATGGCTCTGGACTCGATGTTATTAAGGTAATAAAAGAGCAAAACCCAGAGTGTCGGACTGTTATGTTAACTAGCTACGGTAACATAGCTACAGCAGTGTCATCTGTAAAATTAGGTGCTGATGATTACTTAACGAAACCAGCTAATATTGATGATATTGAAAAGTCACTAATGTCCTCCACAGCTACATCTCTGCCCCCACCTCCTGAAAATCCAATGTCTGCAGATAGAATTAGATGGGAACATATACAAAGAGTTTTTACTCAGTGTAACCGAAATGTTTCTGAAACAGCAAGACGATTAAAAATGCATCGAAGAACTCTTCAAAGAATTCTAAATAAGCACGCCCCTAAAGAATAGTATATACCTGCAATCTTTGTTATTCTGCCTAGATGTCTGAGTCTCGCTTAATTCTTGTAGATGGTTCAGGATATATTTTCCGAGCCTATTACGCCTTACCACCAATGAATAATTCTAAAGGCATACCTACCAATGCTGTTTATGGATTTTGTAATATGATGCTTAGACTAATTGAAGAACACCCCAGTGACAAAATACTAATAATACTTGATGCTGGTAAGAGTACTTTTCGAAACACTTTATTTCCTGATTACAAAGCTAACCGCGGAGAGGCACCTGAGGATTTAATACCACAATTTAGTATTATTCGCGAAGCTATTGAAGCATTTGGACTCGACGTTATTGAAAAAAAAGATTTTGAGGCTGATGACGTTATTGCAAGCTATGTTAAATATGGAGAGAATAATAAAATACCCACTACTGTGTATAGTTCTGACAAAGATCTTTTTCAATTGTTATCAGCGAACAATCGCATCATGGATCCAATGAAAAATGTTGAGATTGATGAAGCAAAAGTAATGGAAAAATTTGGAGTTGGCCCAGATAGAATTACAGATGTTCAAGCTCTAATAGGAGATAGTGTTGATAACATACCTGGGGTTCCAGGAATAGGTCCTAAAACAGCTGCTAAATTAATAAATGAATTCGATACTTTTGAGGAGCTTTTATTAAAAAAAGATCAAATTTCAAATGTTAGAATAAAAAACCTTATTACTGATCATGAGGAGTCTGCAAAAATTAGTCACAAGCTTGTCATTTTAAAAAATGATCTAGAGTTACCCATCAAAATAGAAAAGTTAAAACAATTTGATGACTCCACAAAGTTGAATGACTTCTTCAAAAAGTATGAATTTAAATCCCTTATAAGAACTAGTGCAAATGAAACAAAACCTCATGCATCAAAAAAAAATATAGATTTTAAATCATTAACTAAAACAAAAGAAATAATAGAATATCTAAATTCTCTTAAATCTGAAAAAATATTGGCTTTAGATTTAGAAACTGACAGTTTAGACGTAAATACCGCAAATATTATTGGAGTGTCTTTATCGAATGCTGACCAAGCTTATTACTTACCGTTTAAATCCCCAGAAAATGAATTATCCAAGAAAGATCAAGAAAGTGTGCTCAAAAATCTTAGTGAACTGTGTGGAGATGAATCTGTATTAAAATTATTTCACAATGCAAAATATGACTCTGTAATCTTAAAACGTTTTGGTGTCAATACTGTCTCTTTCCAAGATACATTACTTATGTCTTTTTTTGTCAACAATGGTCTAACAAAACATAACTTAGAGGATTTGTATTATTACTATTTTGGAGAAGAAAAAGAAAAGTTTAAAGATGTTATAAAAAATGAATCCAAGAGAAAATACAAAGATTTTTCTGAAGTACCATTAGAAGCCGCAACAAATTATGCTGCTCATGATGCATATGCCACTTTCAAATTATATGAAACTCTCAATGAGCAGATAGCTGAGTCCTTAGATAGTTGGATTTATTATGATATTGATAAAAAACTAAGCTTAGTTCTTCAAGAAGTAGAGAGTACTGGTTGTAAAATTGATTTAAAATTTTTAAATAAACTAGAAAAAGATCTCAACAAAGAGATCAATAAAATTGAACAGAAAATATTTAAGATTGCTGGTGAAGAATTCAATATTGGATCTCCAAAACAATTAACTGAAATTTTCAAGAAATTAGACATTAAAGTCACAAAGAAGACTAAGGCAGGAGATTTTCAAACAAATGTGAAAGTATTAGAGCAGTTAGAATCTGAAGGTGTTGAGATAGCCTCACATATTTTGCAATGGAGGCAATACTCTAAGCTTGTGTCTACCTATACCTCGTCATTAGCTGATCACGCAGATAAAAAAGACAGGGTTCATAGTACATTTAACATTGCCGCAACCATAACTGGACGACTAAGTTCATCTGAGCCTAATCTTCAAAATATCCCAATCAGAACTGAAATTGGAAAAAAGATAAGAACAGCCTTTATAGCTGAAAAAGATCATGAACTTTATAGTTTTGACTACTCACAAATTGAACTTCGAGTTTTATGTGAGGCATGTGAAGATCCAAATTTATTGAAAGCTTTCCAAAAAGACGAGGACATTCATGAAAGTACAGGCCAATTAGTTTTTAATAAAAAATCAATCAATAATAACGATAGAAGGATGGCTAAGATTATTAACTTTGGAATAATATATGGTATTAGCCAATATGGTTTAGCTAAACAGTTAGGTGTTAGCAATGAGGAAGCTAAGCTTTTCATAGATAACTATTTTAAAAAATTTCCAAACATTAATGACTTTATGAAAGGAACCACCGACAAAGCAAAAAAACTAGGCTACGTTGAAAACCTTTTTGGAAGAAAGTCTCACATTAAAGACATCAATGCTAAAAACTTTATGCTCCGATCTTTTGCAGAAAGACAAGCTATCAATGCACCTATTCAAGGCACTGCAGCGGATCTTATAAAAATTGCGATGTTAGATATACATGACTACTTAAGAAAAAATAACTGCAAATCAAAAATGACATCCCAAGTTCACGATGAACTCTTGTTTGAGATACATAAAAAAGAAAAAGATATTATTCCAGAAATATCTAATCTTATGGAAACCTCTCATCAAAAATACAAGTCTTTTAAAACACCTATAAAAGTTGACTTTGGTGGTGGTTTAAATTGGGGTGAAGCTCATTAGAAATCATCATCGGGCTTATTAAAGGCCATCCATCTTTCTAATTCATGGTATCCACCAATTTTTTCACCATTGATAATTATTTGTGGGAAAGTCTTAGCAGTTGGAAATATTTCGAAAAATTGTTCTCTACTATAATCTTGATTTAACATCAATATTTCTGGGTCATGAGTTGCCAAGGCTGACTTAGCCATAGTGCAAAAAACACAATTATCTTTGCTATATATCTTTACTTCCACTTAGAAAGACTCGTCAAATGACAAGGAGCGATCTGTTGGGCGTTGATATTCAGAAACCCTTTTTTCAAAAAAGTTAGTCACATTTTGAACATCCAGAGCCCTCATAAAGTCAAATGGATTTTCTGTATTAAATACTCTATCAAATCCAAAAAGATCAGCTATACGATCTGATACTGCTTCGATATACATACACATCATTTCCTTGTTCATGCCAATAAGATCAACGGGTAGTGCATCAGTGACAAATTCTTTTTCAAACTCAACTGCTTCTCTAACAATTTCCTCAAACTCTGATTGAGTCACAGCACCTGGTATTAAATCCATTGATTTAATATCTTCATCTGACAAGGTTCCCTTATTAAACTTTTCACTCAATGTTTTAAACATTAAAGCAGAGAAACTAAAATGCATTCCTTCATCTCTTGCAATCCAATCATTAGAAAGTGCTAGGCCTGGGAGCAGACCTCTTTTTCTAAAGTAATAAATGGCGCAAAAAGATCCTGCAAAAAATAATCCCTCAACCAAACCAAAAGCTATTAATCGCATAAGTAAATTTTGATTTCCATTAAGCCATTTTGAAACCCACTGTGCTTTTTTATTAATACAGGGAACATTTTGAATTGCAGAGAACAACTTATCTTTTTCTGATGGGTCCTCGACGTAGGCTTCTATTTGTAAACCATACATTTCAGCATGAATAGACTCATTTAGCATCTGCATAGTAATAAATAATCGAGACTCAGGAATTAAAATTTCATTATAAAATCTTGATGCTAGATTCTCGTTTATCATTGCCTCTGAATTAGCAAAAAACGCAAGCACATGTTTAATAAAGTGTATTTCTCCCTCGCCGAGTGTTTTTAGATCTCTTAAATCATCTTGGAGTGAAACTTCTTCAGGTGTCCAAAACGCTTGTACATGTTGTTTATAACGATCGAAAATTTCTTGATGTTGAATAGGGAAAATTGATTTGCATCCTTTAGATATCATGACTTGCTCCTTAAAATAAATTGATAAAACATCTTACGCACTACATGTTACGCAATCTTCTGGTTCATTAGATTGCGCCTCTTTAACATAAGACTCTTTTGCTTTCTTTTCTGAGGACACGGTTACTTTAACTGCGTCTACAGCTGACCGGCTTCTCAGGTAATACATGCCTGTTTTCAAGCCTTTTTTCCATGCATACATATGCATAGAGTTTACTTTTCCAAAAGTAGGGGTTGCCAACCATAAGTTCATGGATTGGGTTTGATCGATAAATGGCGCTCTGTCCGCTGCCATATCAATGACTGTTTTTTGAGATGTTTCCCAAACAGTTTTGTAAACATCTTTTAGGTCTTCGGGAAATCCCTCAATATTCTGAACAGAGCCATTTTCTAATATAATTTGATCGCGTAATTCTTTACTCCAAAGGTTCCTTTTCATCAACTCTTTTACAAGGTGACGATTTACTAATAAAAATTCACCAGAGAGAGTTTGTCGTTTATAAATATTTGATGTTTGCACTTGGAAGGTTTCTGTATTCCCCAAAATGATACCAGTTGAAGCTGTAGGCATACATGCTGTTGTCAAGGAATTACGTACCCCATGTTTTTGAATCTTCTCCATTAGGCCTTTCCAGTCCCACATACTTGATGGTTTAACGCCCCATAGATCAAATTGAAATTGTCCCTCAGAAAGTGGTGAGCCCTTAAAAGTAGAATAGGGTCCTTTGTCAGTTGCAAGCTCCATTGATGCCTCTAAGGCGCCAAAGTAGACTGTTTCAAATATTTGTTTATTAATAATTTGTGCTTGAACAGAGTCATACGCAATATTCATTTTGAAATAAACATCAGCTAGACCTTGTATGCCAAGGCCAATTGGTCGATGACGACTATTCGAGTTTTCTGTTTTATCTGTAGGATAAAAGTTTATATCAATAACTTGATCCAAGTTTTTTGTAGCTAGTTTCGCAACTTGGTATAAGTTTTGGTAATCAAATTTACTTTCATCTGTAACAAATTTTGGTAAGGCGATTGACGCTAGGTTACAAACAGCTGTTTCATCTTTTTCAGAGTATTCGACAATTTCAGCACATAGATTAGATGATTTAATTACCCCAATATTCTTTTGATTAGATTTTTTATTTACAGCATCTTTGTAAAGCATATAAGGCTGACCAGTTTCAATTTGTGCTTCAATGATCTTTGACATCAAGGCTCTTGCCTTAATTCTTCTAAGATCAGGCATTTCATTTTCGTATTTGGTGTATAGTTCTAAAAATTCTTTCCCATAAGTGTCAGATAATCCAGGACATTCATGTTCACTCATTAATGTCCAATCAGCATCCTCTTCAACTCTCTCCATAAATAAATCTGGTATCCAAAGAGCATAAAATAAATCTCTGGCTCTGAATTCTTCAGCGCCTGTGTTTTTTCTAAGCTCTAAAAACGACTCAATATCAGCATGCCATGGCTCTAAATAGACTGCAAATGAGCCCTTTCTCTTGCCCCCACCTTGGTCAACAGATCTTGCGGTTTCGTTAAAAATTTTAAGAAATGGAATTAGTCCATTAGATTTACCGTTTGTTGATTTAATACGACTTCCGCCACCTCTAATGTTATGGGCGTGAAGGCCGATACCACCTGCAGTTTTAGAAATCAAAGCACAGTCCTTCACTGTATTAAAAATCCCTTCAATAGAGTCATCTTCCATTCCAATCAAAAAACAAGATGATAGCTGTTGCATTTTTAATCCACTATTGAAAAGAGTAGGCGTTGCATGTGTGTAGAAACCTTGAGATAAACTATCATAGGTTTTTTTAACCTGATAAAAATCGAACTTATCTCCTGATACACATAGAGCAACTCTCATCCACAAATCCTGAGGTCTTTCAGCAGTTTTATTATTTGATTGAAGAAGATAAGCTCTGAACAAAGTTGTCAGCGCAAAATAATCAAAATAATAATCTCGATCGTAATCAATAATTTTTTCTATTTCTTTTGCATTAGCTTTTACCTTTTCATAATATTCATCACGTAACAAACCATCTTCATAAAGATTTTTAGTTGCAATAATAAATCCTGGTGTTTCTTTATGGAGAGCATTAGCTTTAATTCTGCCTGCTAAATAAGAGTAATCAGGATGCTCAACTGTTAGTGCAGCAGCTGTTTCTGCCAAGTAAGTGTCTATTTCATTTGTTGTAATACCATCGTAAAGACCCTGAATAGCTTTTTGAGCAATTGTAATTGGGTCAATTTCCAAGCCATTGGATAAAATTGAAATACGGTTTGTAATTTTCTCCAAAGAAATATCTTCTTTGTTACCATCTCTTTTGGTAACAGCCATTGTTGAGACTTTGGCACCTATTTGTTCATTAAGTTGAGCTGTTTTATAACGTTGATTAGCTCTCTGCTCTCTGTAAAGAACATAAGCACGAGCAACTTTATGGTGCTCTCCTCTCATTAACGCTAATTCAACCTGATCTTGGATATCCTCGATGTGTATCATATCACCGTTAGCAATTCGTCTTGTTAGAGCCGCTGTGACAGTTTCAGTGAGTTCAGAAACACTTTTGTCAATCTGCTTACTATCTCTAAGATCAGTTTGAGCTAAAAAAGCTTTTCTAATAGCATTTGCAATTTTGTCAGACTTGAAGGGCGTTATGGATCCATCTCTTCTGACTACACTCAAACTCAACAAGTTTATTTCTTCGTTTTGCTTGTTAATTACTGTGTTTTTTGTTGAATTTTCTAATGTTTCCGCGCTATTTGTTTCCATACTTCCTACCAAGTTTTGTATACTTTTTTGAATAATCACTAGATGTAGTGTTTATTGCCTAGTGACTATACAATCTATAGACAAACATAGTCAATTTATTTTGTATTTAATTCTGAAAACCCAATAAATTCAATTGGAAATTAAAGATTCAATTAACAAATATTTTTAAAATATTCACAGGTTTTTATCAAATTTTTCTTAAGAGCGAATATGTATAGTATTTTATAAGCAAAGATTAGTCTTAATTCTCAAAATTTTTTAGATGATTCGTCTCATTCAACTAAATAAGTCATCCACAAATATGTTCAACTTTCATAACTTGTTAAACATTTTTTGATAGATCTCTCAGCAAAAACCCTTATTTTCATTGAGTGAAAAAAATTCTTGGAGTCGGAACAGCACTGGTAGATGTCATATGCCAAGTTCAAGATAATGTCATAAATGATTTAAGGTTAACCAAAGGTTCAATGACATTAATTGAGGAGTTTCAAATTCAAGAAATTAGATCAAATTTTGCAAATCCTTTAATTACTTCAGGTGGCTCAGTTTGTAATACTATCCATGAACTTAATTATAGTTCGCATGAAGCAAGCTTTTATGGAAAAGTTAATGATGATGAGTATGGAAATGCATTTATTCAAGATTTAAAAAAAGCAAAAATACCTTTTAAGGGATCTCTAAAAGAAAATGAATTACCAACGGGTTGCTGTAATATTTTAGTCTCTCCTGATGGAGAAAGGACAATGGCAACACATATAGGAATTGGTTCACAACTTCAACCAGAGGAAATAAGCGAAGAAATTCTTAATGACATTGATCATATTTATATGGAGTCTTATTTGTGGGATCATGAGCTAACAAAAAAAACACTTCAAAAAATTGGAAATATGGCAAAATCAAAAAATATAGAAACATCTCTATCTCTTTCAGATCCATTTTGTGTGGATAGGCATCGAGAGGAGTTAGAAAATTTTATCATTGAAAATATTGATTTAGTATTTTGTAACTTTGATGAAGCAAAGATGTTTTCTCAATCTGACATTATGGCAGATATAAGTTTATTTTTTCAAAATTTCGATAAAAAAATTGTTATGACATCTGGAGCAGATGGAGCGTACTTCTTTCATAAGGATGAAGTAAGCCACCAACCTGTTGACAAAGTAAAAAATGTTGTTGATACAACAGGTGCTGGAGATAATTTTGCAGCTGGATTTTTAGATTTTTATCTTCAAGGAAAATCTGCCAAGGAGTCTCTTGAAAATGGGAATGCAAAAGCTGTTCAAGTCATTCAACAATTAGGACCAAGGATACAAAGAGTATGAAAAAACTATATAAATATAATAATTTGTTTTATTATCAAAATAATAAGGGGGATAAAGAGTGGATTACAAAGTAAAAGATATATCTCAAAGCACATTTGGTAGACAAGAAATTGAAATAGCAGAGACTGAAATGCCAGGATTAATGGCTATTCGTGAGCAATATGGGGAGTCAAAACCTTTAGCTGGTGCTAACATTATGGGGTGTCTCCATATGACCATTCAAACTGCAGTTTTAATTGAGACATTGGTCGCCCTTGGTGCTAAATGTCGATGGAGCTCTTGTAATATTTATTCAACCCAAGATCATGCTGCTGCAGCAGTTGCTGAAAGCGGCACACCTGTTTTTGCTTGGAAGGGCATGAATGAAGAGGAATTTTGGTGGTGCATCGACCAGACTATCGAGGCCGATGGTTGGGAGCCCAATATGATTTTAGATGATGGTGGAGACTTAACACTGCGTATGCATGAAAAATATCCCGAGCTTTTGAAAAACGTCAGAGGTCTCTCCGAGGAGACAACCACGGGCGTTCTTCGTTTAGAACAAATGGCATCTAAAGGAACATTGCAAGTGCCTGCCATTAACGTTAATGACTCAGTTACAAAAAGTAAATTTGATAATTTATATGGTTGTAAGGAAAGTTTAGTTGACGGTATTCGTAGAGGAACTGATGTCATGATGGCTGGAAAAGTCGCAGTCGTGGCAGGTTTTGGAGATGTTGGAAAAGGCAGCGCAGCATCACTTAGGGGAGCAGGTGCTAGAGTTCAAGTAACGGAAGTTGATCCTATATGTGCTCTTCAAGCCGCAATGGAAGGTTATGAAGTTGTAACCATGGATGATGCTTGTAAGTATGCAGATATATTCGTAACTGCTACTGGCAACAAAGATATTATTACGCAAGATCATATGAGAGAAATGAAAGATCGTGCCATAGTTTGTAATATTGGTCACTTTGATAATGAAATTCAAATAGATGATTTACAAAATTACAAATGGGAAGAGATCAAACCACAGGTCGATCAAGTAACTTTTCCGGATGGAAAAAAATTAATTATTCTCTCAAAGGGAAGATTGGTAAATTTAGGAAATGCAACTGGTCATCCAAGTTTTGTGATGAGCGCATCCTTTTCTAATCAGGTTTTAGCCCAGATAGAAATATGGGAAAACTATAAAAACTATGAAAATAAAGTCTATGTTCTGCCTAAAAAACTGGATGAAATGGTAGCTATGTTCCATCTACAAAAAGTTGGAGCTAAACTAACTGAAATGTCCAAAGACCAAAGCGATTATTTAGGTGTTGAACAGCAAGGCCCATTTAAGAAAGACACATATAGGTACTAGTTATGAGAAAAGATTATATTTTTACTTCTGAGTCAGTGTCAGAGGGACATCCAGATAAGGTATCAGATCGAATTTCAGATGCTGTAGTTGATCATTTTATAGCAAAGGACCCCTTTGCTAGGGTTGCATGTGAAACATTAACTACAACTAATAAAGTTGTTTTATCAGGTGAAGTAAGAGGACCTGTGCAAGAAGATAAGGAAGAAATTATTTCAAAAGTAAGAGATTGCATCAAAGATATAGGTTATGAGCAAGATGGCTTTCATTGGAAAACAGCAGATATACAATATCTTCTTCATGGACAATCTGCTGACATAGCCATGGGTGTAGACTCATCCTCTGATAAAGATGAAGGGGCAGGTGACCAAGGAATCATGTTTGGTTATGCGTGTAATGAAACAACTGAATTGATGCCAGCACCTATTTTTTATTCTCATAAGATTTTGGAGTTAATGGCTCAAGGAAGAAAAGACGGAAGTTTAAAAGGATTAGAGCCTGACTCAAAAAGCCAAGTAACTCTGAAGTACGTTGATGGTAAACCAAATGCAGTCACATCTGTAGTTATATCAACCCAGCACGCTGACGGACTCTCTCCTAGTGATGTCAAAGAAATTGTAAATCCAGCTTTAAAAGATTCTATCCCAGAAGAGCTATTAAAAAACTTAGACGATAGCGAATATTATGTAAATCCAACAGGTAACTTTGTTATTGGTGGACCAGATGGAGATACAGGACTTACTGGAAGAAAAATCATCGTTGATACATATGGAGGCGCGGCTCCACACGGTGGAGGGGCTTTTTCTGGGAAAGACCCAACAAAGGTAGACCGCTCTGCTGCATATGCATCTAGATATCTTGCAAAAAATATTGTTGCCGCAGGTTTGTGCGATCAATGCACAATTCAATTGTCATACGCAATTGGAGTGGCTAAGCCTTTGTCAATTTATGTTAACACGCAAGGCACAAATAAAATAGATGAAGCCAAAATTGAGGCTGCAATACCAGAGATTATGAACTTATCGCCAAGAGGAATCAGAGAGAAACTGAAGTTAAATAAACCAATTTACGAACAAACAGCAGCATATGGTCATTTTGGCAGAACTCATGATAGCTCTACAGGAGCTTTTTCATGGGAGGGTTTAGATTTAGTCTCTGATTTTAAATCACTTGCTTAGTTGAGTTTAAATTTTTCTATCTCTCAAGAGAAACAACTTGATGAAATTGTAAAAAAATTAATTAAATCTATTTCTGCGCATCAATTATTTTTTTTCGAAGGAGAGGCAGGATCAGGCAAAACAACTCTTATTAGATATCTACTAGAAGGTATTGCAAAACTTGAGAATAAAAAACTATTTTTTCAAGGAAGCCCAACTTACCAACGAGAGCACATATATAATTTTAAAAAATATGATGTTGTACATTTTGATTTTTATCAAGTTGATAATTCACCAATAGATATTGATGAATATCTTTTGAATAATTGTATTTTTATTGAGTGGCCTCTAGAAGCTTTAAAAAATAAATATTTCGACGAGGCCTTATTTATCAAAATTGATTTGAAAAATAAAATTAGAGAAATTAAAATTCAATCTCATAACAACAAATGGCTTCAGAAAATAAAATAAATTTAATAAAAATAAAAAAATATCTTTCAAGTAAGAATATTAAAGTTGGAGGTTTTATTAAATTTGAGTCTGATGCTTCAGATAAAGTATTTAAACTTTGTAAAACTGCAAATAAAAAACTTTTATTACTATCATTTCAAAACAAACCTAATGATTTTAAAAAATATTTAAAAGCCACGGAGGTATTAATAAAACAAAAAGTAAATACTCCTAGTATTATAGATCTTAGCCGTAGTCATAAATTTGTAATTATGGACTATTTTCCAACTACTAATACAGCAAGATATTTTAAAAAAAATTACATGAAGCAAATACTTCCTCTAGCAACTCAAGCTATTATAAATTTACAAAATACTAAAAAAAAAATATCTGGTATTAAAACAAAACCTCACTCAAATTTACTAAATGATGCCATCAGGGGAATTAGAAAATATATTCAACATTATGAACGTAAAATTGAAATTGGTTTTTATTTAAATAAACTAATTGTATTTTCATTAAAGAAAAATACCGAAAAACAACAAAAATATAAGCCAGTTCTTACACATGGAGACTTTTTCTTAGAAAATCTTATTTACTTCAGGCGTCTCTTATATGTCATTGATCATCAAGACTTACATTACAATCATCCTCATTTAGACATAGCATCATTAATTTTTGATGCACGAAGGTCTTACTCACAAATTACAGAAGAAAGATTGATGAGAATTTATGCAAAAAAACAGAAAATAAATTTAAAAGAGTTCAAAGAGAACATTCATCTTGTAAGTTTATTAAGAAATTTAAGAATTTTAGGAAACTGGGTACAACTATTTGATGCCGGAAAGCCTAAGTATTTAAAAAAATATAGAAGAGAAACTTGGAAACAAATTTTTAAGCATGTTGAATATTTACGTTTATGGGACTTAAGAGAAATCTTTATGGATATTTATAAAAAAACAAAATAAATGAATATTTTAGTATTAGCAGCTGGATATGGAAATCGAATGGATGATTTGACCAAAAATATTCCTAAACCTATGCTCAAGATAAACCAGAAAACGCTTATTGATTATGCAATAGAAATAGCACAAAAAATTTCTCATCAAAGAATTTTTGTTAATACACATTATCAAAATCAAATCTTAGAAAGCTATATAAAAGAAAATTACACTGATATTTTTATATCTCATGAACCCAATATCCTAGGAACAGGGGGCGCTATAAAAAAAATACAAAATGATGATTTATTAGTTTTAAATACTGATAATTTATGGCAAAAGACATTTGTAAATGAAATAAAAGAATCTATAAATTTTTTTAATGAAAATAAGAACGTTGAAAATCTACTACTTGTAAATTCAAATAGTGAAATCTTTGATTTAGATATGAAAAATAAAAATATAATCAATTTTCCATCAGTCAACCACAACACGCAATTCCAGGGATGTCACTTGATCAGAAATAAATCTCTTAATCATTATCCTGATATTTTTAACATCCAAGATTATTGGATTAATTGCTCTATTGAAGGAAAATTATATGGATATGAAACTGTTAGTGTTAATCCACACGTTGGAACAAAAGAATTATATTTGAAAAACCAATACTAATTCCCATATATAAAATATGTCAGTAGAACAAATTAATGACGGTAACTTTCAAGAGAAGGTTATGGAATACTCAAAAAATACACCTGTTTTAGTCGATTTTTGGGCTGAATGGTGTGGCCCTTGTAAGGCAATAGCTCCCATATTAGATAATATTGCCTCAGAGATGGGGGATAAAATTTCAATCAAAAAAATTAATATTGATGAAAATCCTCAAGCACCAGCAAATTTTAGTATAAGAAGTATTCCAACAATGATTTTATTCAAAGACGGTTCTATAGCTGACACTAAAATCGGCTTAGGTTCAGAGGCTGATTTAAAAAACTGGATATCTAGTAAAATTTAAAAATTTTCTTTTGATAATAACTTTTAATTTGATTGTTCATAAGGAAATGAACTCAACTGTTTAAGCCCATCTTTAGTTACCAAGAATTGATCCTCAAGTTTTATACCTTCTTTTCCGCCAACCTCTCCAATATAACTCTCAACACAAATAGTCATATTTTCTTCAAAATGGGCAGAGTAATCAGAGTTACTAAAATCTTTATTGGGGTAGGCAACAAAAGGCCACTCGTCACATAATCCTACGCCATGGATAATACAAGGATAATGATTGTCATAACAATTATCAGGTAACTTCCATGATTGCTCAGCAAATTCTCGAAAGTTTAAACCAGCTTTAATCAGAGACTTGTTGTGGTTGATATGTTCCAAGGCTAAATCATAAAGCCTTCTTTGTTCATCATTAAACTTATTTCCCTCGACAAAGGTTCGAGATATATCAGCACAGTAACCGTAGGGTCCAACCATATCAGTATCAAACGCTACTATATCACCAGCTTCAATCACACGATTACTACATTCTTGAAGCCATGGATTTGTTCTTGGGCCGGACACCAATAGACGAGTCTCGAACCACTCACCCCCACTTTCAATATTAACCTTATGCATATATGACCAAAGTTCTTCCTCCGTCATTCCAGCATGTAATTTTTCTTTCATCAGCCACATTCCTTTTTCAGCTGTTTCAATAGAGGCCTTCATGCATACTAACTCATCATCTGATTTAATTGATCTTGCAGTTTCAACAATTTTTTGAGCATTTAATATTTCAACATTAAATTGTTTAAGAAGTATTTGAATTCCAACAGGGTCAGATACATCTATAGCAAGCCTGTTGTTGTCAGGAGAATGTTCACGCATTAAATCTTGAACAATTCCAGCCCATTGTTTTGCATTTTTATCTACAAAATTATTTGCAGAAAAAAAATCCCAACTTACTACTTCTCTTATTTCGTCAATTGTACAAAGGTGATTAGAGAGGTGTTCACTTTTAGGGTAATCAAATAAAATTACTTTGTTATCTGCAGAAATAAATACAAAACGAACAAGTTCATGCATTGTAAATAAGCTCATATTTCTGCTATCAGTAGCATATCTAATATTAATGGGATCAAATAAAATACATGCTCCCACATTATTTAAACGAAGTTGTTCTTGCACCCTGTTTAATCGGTACATTCTCAGACGGTCAAAATTTATCTTATCTTCATAGAGCCGAGGTTTATAAATTTGATTTTGATAATTTTGGTTAATAGCATCGAGAAATTTTGGTCCAATTTTGCGATCTGCGAATTTGCTGGAAAAATTACTCATTGATAAATATTAATTTATTTTATTTTTTTTTCAAACCTCATCATATTATCTTTAAAGTTTAATGAGAGTTTTTTTGCACTACTACTAATCTTATCTAAAAATTTAACATTAATCTTAATATTATTTTGCTCATTTTCTGATATTTGACCCACATAAGTAATAGCATTCCAAAGTCCTAGTGAATTCATGGGAGAAAATTTTCTTTTTGAAGAAAGAGAAATGTTCAGAAAAGAGAAAAGGAAATTTGATACATTTACTTTATATTTTTTTGAGAATTCAGGAATATTTTGTGAAATAGTTTTTATAAAGGTTTTTGGATCATTAAATTGAAATGGATTAATTTCAGGAAAAAATTGTTTTAATATTTTTTTCGTAAAATCATTTCCCGATGAATAGATAAAAAATAGTTGCCCTTTAAAATCTAACATCCTTATCAATGGTAATAATACAAGTTTCAAAGTTCTTTGATAGGGCGACCTCAATCGAAAGGCTTGTGATGCTATAATAAAATCATAAACTCCAGGGATATCAGTTAATTTTTTAGGAATTAAATGAATTAAAGGGATTTTTTGATCTTTTCTATAAATTACCATAAAGCTTTTATGTTTGGGCCGTAATAGTGTAGTAGATGTATCTTCTTTTATTTCCCAATTTTTTTTAATAACATCGCTCATATTCATAAGTTGTTGATTAAAACTAAAACTAGAGTTTCCTGAGAGTTCTTTTTTTATAAGCTTACAATCTTTAAACTCTTTCTCGTGTATATCTTTATAAGAGGCATTCGTGATACAAAAAACTAAATTTTTATGTTCATAGAACCGATAACCTAAAAAAGCTAGTAAGCTATTGATATCATCAATACTTATTTCTTTTCCTACAACAATAATAGGGTCTTCGGGAAATTTTTCATGAGCAGCAGATAAAAGTGTAGAGATTACACTTCCATCTCCGGTTCCAGCGTCAAAAATTCTAAAAGCATCTTTGGTTATCTTTGATTTTTTTATGTATTTTGCGAGTTCGAAAGCAATTTTACTTTTCTCATTTGTTGAATTCACGAAAGATAAATATTTATCCCTTGAGTCGAAAAAATCTGCTTTTTTTGCCCCCACTGTTACTCTCCTAAACCTTCAATATCCTATCTTTTTTTAAACTAGAAATGGATTTATTTCCATAATAGAGTTTTATTCATTAAGAGGAGAGGTTTATGGATTTAATTCAAAGATTAGACAAGGGCCCAGTTTTGTGTGCTGAGGGTTATTTATTTGAAATGGAAAAAAGGGGCTATTTACAGGCAGGCGCCTTCGTACCAGAAGTAGTTTTAGAGCATCCAGAAGTGGTTACCCAACTTCATCGAGAATTTATTAGAGCAGGCAGCGATGTTGTTCAAGCGTTCACATATTATGGTCATCGTGAAAAGCTTCGATTGATAGGTAAAGAGGAATTACTTGAACCACTTCAATTAAATGCTTTAAAAATTGCAAAAGATGCTGCAAATGAATTTCCTGATTTAGATTTAATGATCGCAGGAGATGTTGCTAACACGAATATATATGATCCCAATAATAAATCCTCATTAGTTGAAGTAGAGAAGATGTATGAAGAACAAATTGGCTGGGCAAAGGATGCAGGCGTTGACTTTGTTGTAGCTGAAACAATTCAATGGACTGGTGAAGCGTTGATTGCTCTTAAAAAAATAAAAGAGGCAGGCTTAATAGCAGTGGTAAATTTAGCTATACCAGCAAATGACCTTACAAGGGATAATGATACCCCGGAGGATGCCTGTAAAAAGTTCGAAGATAATGGCGCTGAGGTTGTTGGTTTAAATTGTTTTAGAGGACCTCATCACACAATGAAACATTTAATTAAAATCCGTGAAAAAGTATCTTGTCATGTCGCAGGGTTGCCAGTTCCTGTCAGAACTACAGATGAATTTCCTGTTTGGTTTTCTTTGCCAGATGAGGGCTGTGATTGTATTCCTAACAACAGACCTTTCCCTGTGGGCATTGATAATCTTTATTGTAATCGATATGAAATGGCTGAGTTTGCCAAAGACTGTCAAAGTAAAAATATTAATTTCATTGGAGTGTGCTGTGGGGCAGCCCCACATCATGTAAGAGAAATGGCTGTGGCTTTAGGTCGTAAACCTATCTCCTACAAATACTATCCTGACATGAGCAAACATTTTATCTTAGGCACAGATAAAACTTTAAGCAGCATTAATACCAAGCATCAAGATAAGTATAAAGCTGAAGAGAAGTGGCTACCCAAAGGGTAGCAACTATTTAGAGTGCTTTGACTACTTACTCATCTAGCAAATTTCCATTAGAAATCGGCGAAAATGGCTGGTTAAAAATAAGTGATAGCCGATATTTTGCCCCCACTCTTGATCGAAATCACTCCTGTGACTGGCTTATTATAGGTAGTGGCTTTGCAGGAATATCCGCAGCAAAAAGACTAACGGAACTTCGTAGTGGCGACAAAATAATTCTCATTGATGCAATTGGTATTGGCGAAGGAGCAGCTGGCCAGAATAGTGGCTTCATGATCGATGTTCCTCACAACATAAATGCAAAAGGAGATTATTTAAGTTCAATTAAAAAAGATAAAGACTCAATTTCTCTTAATCGTGAGGCTATAGAATTTTCATCACAAATGGTTGAAGAGTACGATATTCCCCAAAGTGTATATAACAAGATAGGTAAGCTAAATGGTGCAGCAACACCCAAAGGTATTTCTTTCAATAAAGATTATAAAAAACAATTAGAGGCATTAGGAGAGGACTATCAGTCTGTAGATTCCAAACAGATGTCTGAAATCACTGGTTCCAACTATTATGAACAAGGAATTTATACTCCTGGGACAATTCTAATTCAGCCTGCTGAATATATCAAAAGAATAGTTGAAAGACTCAGTGATAAAATCGAAGTTTTTCAAAATAGTCCTATAAAAAAAATTGAAAAAAAAAATAGTAGTTGGGACGCCTATACTTCTCAAGGAAAAATAATAACTAAAAATATTATTTTTGCAGTTAATGGGCATATAACAAATTTTGGATTTTACAAAAATCAACTTATTCATATTTTTACTTACTCCTCTCTTACTAAAAAATTTGATGATAGTATTTTAAAAAGTGACCCCTCATGGGGCTTGACCTCTTCAAATCCTATTGGCACTACTGTTAGAAAAATTAAGGTTAGTGAAAATCAATCTAGACTTCTTATTAGGAATACTTGGAGATGTCGCCAAAATCTTGAGTCACTTAAATCTGATTTTGAAAACTCCTGTCAAAAACACCGAAAAAGTTTTATAGGACGCTTTCCTAACTTAAATGAAATACCATTTGAGTTTAGTTGGGGAGGGCGAGTTTGTCTTTCCTTAAACGGTGCCCCTGCTTTTGGTGAGTTAGATGAAAATCTCTTTTCAGCTTGCTGTTCTAATGGATTGGGAACAGTTAAAGGAACTTTGGCAGGAAAATTAATCATTGACAAAGCATGTAAATCAAACTCATCTCAACTTGATAAGTATGAAAATATTGAAAAACCAAGTCTTTTGCCGCCTAATTTTTTAACCCAAATAGGGGCTAACTTAAGAATTAAATCTCGAGAAATGACAGCCGGTAGGGATTTATAAAAGAAATGATAACCAATTATGATACATTGGATAATTTAAATAAGGAGATTATGGGAAGGTGACTATTTTAAAAGGTATCTACGGAGCTATGTGCACCCCATTCCAAGATAGTGGAGAGGGAATTGATCTAAAGCGTTACCACTCTCATATCGAGGACTTATTAGAAGCGGGTATACATGGTTTAGTCCTATGTTCTGGCACTGGTGAATACGCTTATCTAACAGATGATGAAAAACAAACTTTAATTTCAGAGGGTGTTAAACATATTAATGGCAGGTGCCCTACGATAGCACAAACTACTGCACTTAGTACTAATGAGTGTATTAACAAAGCAAGGGCCGCAGAAGATGCAGGTGCAACTGCAATTATGGTTATGCCACCTTTTCTGGAACCGCCCTCAGAACGTGGAATTATTTATCACTATGAGGCTATAGCAAAAGCAGTGAGAGTTCCTATCGTAATGTATAATGTTCCACAGCAAGCCGCACCCCTCTCTGAAGACACTTATCGTAAATTATTAGCAATAGAAAATTTAGATTATATTAAAGATAGTTCAGGAGACTTTTTAAATTTGCAAAAATTTATCAAGACGGGAGGAAGAGTTTTCTGTGGAATAGACTCCTTTGCCCCATTTGCATTAATGAGTGGATGTACAGGGATGATTTGGGGAGCTGTAAATTTTATGCCCCATGAATGTGTTAAACTATTTAATTTAATTGAAGAAAAAAAATATCAAGATGCTATGGATTTATGGAAATTGATGGAACCCGTGTGCTTATGGCTGGGAGGAAATAGACACGACGTTGACTACCTTACAGGAATTAAAGCAGCCGCGAATTTATCAGGTAGAGAAATGGGCCCACCCCGTAAACCCCTACCAAATGTAGCAGCACCTGCACGCCATGATTTAAGAATTGCCATGTCAAAACTACCCATCAACCATACTACTAACAATAGAATGGTTTGGAGAGATTGGCAGGAAGAGAAAGATTGGTTAATCCAGTCTTCAATTAAAAGGAACTAAATAAGGAGCAATTTATGTCTAAAACAGTTGATTTTTCAACAAAATTGATCATAGGAGGTAGGCCTATTCTTGGATCTGAAGGCAAAACATTTGAGACTATTAACCCTGCTAACGGTAAAGTCTTAGCAAGTGTCGCTGAGGCTTCCGGTGAAGATGTTAATAAAGCGGTGTCCGCAGCAAGAAAAGCTTTTGAGGAGGGTCATTGGTCTAAGATGCCACCTGCTGAGAGAAAAAAAGTTTTATTGAGATTTGCAACAGTTATAGAGGCACATGCAGAGGAGTTAGCGATGATGGAAGCTATGGAAGCAGGCAAGCCTATAACTGATTGTCTAGAAATAGATATGCCAGAAACAGTTAATACTATTCGCTGGCACGCCGAAGCAATTGACAAGTTGTACGATCAAATTTCTCCAAGTGACCCAAGTATCCTCTCGATGATTGTCAGGGAGCCGATGGGTGTCGTCGCGGCTATTCTACCTTGGAATTTTCCTGCAATGATGGCTGCCTGGAAGCTCGGTCCCATTCTTGCAACTGGAAATACAGTAGTTCTGAAACCTGCTGAACAAACCTCTCTTTCAACAATTAGAATTGGAGAACTTGCTGCAGAGGCTGGCATTCCCGATGGTGTTATAAATGTTGTTTGTGGTTTTGGTGAGACTGTGGGAAAAGCGCTAGGTGAACATCCTGATGTTGATTGTGTTGCTTTTACTGGTTCTACTGAAACTGGGCGAATGTTTCTACGTTACTCTGCTGATACTAATCTTAAAAGAGTTTTACTAGAGTGCGGTGGAAAAAATCCTTTTATTGTAATGGGTGACACTGAGGATTTAGACACAGTAGCTGATCACGCCACTAATTCTATATTTTGGAATATGGGAGAAAACTGTTCTTCAAATTCTCGTTTACTTGTTCATCAATCAATCAAAGATGAACTACTAGAATTAATTGTCGAGAAATCTAAAGAGTGGGTAGTGGGAGATCCTTTAGATGCTGCAACTAAAATTGGCCCAATGATTGAACAAGCACATCTAGACAAGGTCATGGGCTTCATTGATCAAGCTAACCAGGATAAAAATAATTTAGTTATTGGAGGTAAAAGAACCAGAGAAGATACAGGTGGATATTTTGTTCAGCCAACAATATTTGATAACGTAAAGCCTGAAAATACTCTATTTTCTGAAGAAGTTTTTGGCCCTGTCTTGGGAATTACAACCTTTAAAGATCCAGAAGAAGGCATAGCTTTAGCTAATCAAAATAAGTACGGACTGGCTGCTTCTGTTTTTACTAACTCTAATAAGACGGCTCATGTAGCTGCAAGAAAAATTAAGGCTGGGACTGTAGCAGTTAATTGTTACGGCGAGGGCGATATCACTACTCCTTTTGGGGGTTATAAACTCTCCGGCTTCGGGGGTAGGGATAAATCTTTAGCTGCACATGATCAGTATTGTGAGCTAAAAACTATTTGGATAGATTTAACGTGACAATAAAAAGGAATTAATTGTGAGAGAAGTAGATGTTGACCAACAAGATACCAATCAAGTTTATTTTCAAGATCTTCAAAAATTAGAACAATGTATTAAACCAATACACGAAGCAAAAGGCATCCCTAATGAATATTATACTAAAACTAAATATTTTGATTTAGAGAGAGAAATTCTTTTTAACAAAGGTTGGTTTGCCGTAGGCTTTGTAAAAGACCTACCTCAACCTGGTTCTGTGAGACCGGTCAATTATTTTAAAAATCCTCTTTTATTAATTCGCAGTATCCAAGATAAAAAAATACGTGTTTTTCAAAATGTATGTCGACATCGAGGTATGACCCTCATTAAAGACCCCAAAGTTCTGAAGGGGGCAATTCGCTGTCCTTACCATTCTTGGTGCTACAAGCAAACCGGAGAAGTTGTTGCTACCCCTCATATTGGAGGACCAGGTTATAACTATCACTCAGATATTAATAAAAGTGAATTATCATTAATTGAGGTTCGTTCTCATGTTTGGAGAGATGTCATATTTGTGAATCCTGATGGCAGGGCAAAACCCTTTGAAGAGGTTCATAAACCTTTGTTAGAACGATGGTCCTCTTTTGATCAACCTATGTATTCAGATATGAGCGACTCATCCTTTGAGCTTGAGGTAAACACTAATTGGAAACTAGCAGTCGAAAATTACTTAGAGTCCTACCACCTCCCTTGGATTCACCCGGGTTTAAATAGTTATTCCAAGTTAGAGGATCATGAAAATATTGTAAAATATGGGCATTATTCTGGACAAATTAGTAATAAATACATTCCAAGATATTCAACAGGAAAACAATTTCAAAATTTTAAAAATTTAAGCTCTGAATGGGACAGCAAAGGAGAATATATTGTTTTATTTCCAAATTTAATATTGGGTGTTCAAAAAGATCATGTTTTTAATCTCATTATTGAACCAATTGGATGTGATCAAATCAAAGAGCATGTTGAAATCTATTATTCAGACTCTTTTATGCTGTCTGATGAATATCAGCAAACACGCTTAGAGAATACCAAGCTTTGGAGAACCGTATTTGAAGAAGATATTTTTGTAGTAGAAGGAATGCAGCAAAGCCGGTATGCGGAGGGCTTTGATGGAGGGCGCTTTTCACCGGTGATGGATGAACCAACTCATGTCTTTCACGATTGGTATGCTAGAAAGATGTTAAAAGTTTAGAATGTCTTTTGATACATGGATTCTTCTAGGCATCTTTGGAGCCGTTCTAGTAATGGCTACTATGCTTTACGAAAATAATAAAAATAAATAACTAATTTATTTTTTTAATTCAAACCCTGCTTTTACCCAAGCATTTGTTCCACCGGATAAGTTAGATACATCTTTATAACCCATATCTTGAAGAGTTTTAGTTGATAAAGTTCCTTGACCACCCACTCCACAATAAACAACAATTTTTTTCTCAGGATCAAGTTCTTCTTTTCTGAGAGGGTTGTCTGGTCTTTGATCAGCGTGAAATTCCAGCATGTCTCTTGGAACATGAACTGATCCTTCTATTTGACCTTCAGCCTCGATGGCATCTTTTGAGCGAACATCAACAAGGATAATTTCTTCATTATCTAATTGCTGTTTTAATTCTTCTGGGCTCACTGATTTGATTTCAGCATTTGCTTCTTCTAAAAGCTCTGGAAAAGTCTTCATTTATTCATTTCTCCTCAATAACTATTGATAATATATAACTGTTTGATCTTAAATTTAATATATTACTATAATATAAGACATGAATAATATTGTAAATCCAGGATCCAGTCACGAAACAGATGTGGTTATAATTGGCGCTGGTCCTTGCGGTCTTTTCCAAGTATTTGAGCTGGGCCTTTTAGATATGAAATCTCATCTCATTGATAATCTTGACAAAATTGGTGGACAATGTGCTGAGCTTTACCCTGATAAGAATTTATATGATATTCCAAGTAGACCAGCTATCACGGGCCAAGAGTTAACCGATGATTTAATTAAACAAGCTGAACCTTTCAACCCTACTTATCACCTAAACCAATTAACCTCAAAAATTGAAATTAATGAAAATGATATTTTTGTAGAAACAGATAAAGGCACTTCAATTAAGTGCAAGTCTGTTGTCATAGCAGCTGGAGCAGGTAGTTTTGTTCCAAGGAAACTTCCAGCAGAGGGAGCCGATCAATTAGAAAATAAAAACATTTTTTATTCAGTCAAAAAAAGAACAGACTTTCAAGACAAGAATATTTTAATTATTGGTGGTGGTGACTCCGCTTTAGATTATGTTATGGGATTTCAAGGTATTGCAAAAAAAGTATCACTGGTTCACAGAAGAAAAGAATTTAAAGGTGTTCAAGACTCAGTAAATAAAGTTATGTCGTTGGTAGATAAGGGGGAAGTAAATTTTAATATGGGAAGTCTTAAGAATGTTTCTCTTAATGAAAAAGGTAAAGTTACAGTTACACTAGACGATGGTAAGTTAATTAATGACATTGATGCAATATTCCCATTTTTTGGTTTAAAAATTGAATTAGGCCCAATCGCAGAGTGGGGGTTAAATTTAGAAAAAAACCTAATTTCTGTTAATACAGAAAACTTCGAAACTTCAGTACCAAGAATTTTTGCCGTGGGAGATATTTGTATCTACCCTGGTAAGTTAAAATTGATACTAAGTGGTTTTCATGAGGCGGCACTCGCTGCAAAAAAAATGTTTGAATATTGTCATACTGATAAAAAGTATGTTTTTAGGTATACTACCTCTTCAAGTGACTTGCAAAAAAAACTTGGGGTAAAATAATCTCATTCTCGTTGATTAAAAAAAAACTTATATATTTTATATCAATTTTTCTTTTATTTACCTTTAATGCATATTCAATTGTCTTAGAGAAGACTCCGATAGAACTAAATTTTCCTTGGGGAATGAGCTGGTTAAATTCAGAAGAGCTTCTAATCACCCAAAAAACTGGTGAAATTTATTTGGTAAATACAAAGAATTCTTCTCAGATACAAATATCACATAACATTCCTTCAATTTTTTTTGGTCAAGGAGGCTTACTTGATATTGTTAGTGAAAAGAACATTGTATGGGTAACCTGCTCCATTCAAAAAGGAAGAAAATATACAACCGCAGTTTATCGAGCCGAACTTCAAAACAATAAACTTATAAATGAAAAACTTATATATGAAGCCCTTCCCTACATAGATAATGGTAAGCATTTTGGTTCAAGAATAGAGATTTTCGATGATTATCTTTATGTAAGCGTTGGTGAGAGAGGAAAGGGCATGATAGCTCAAGACTTCACAAACTCTATTGGCTCAATTATTAGAATTCACAAAAATGGAGAATATCCTAAAGATAACCCTTTTATAAAAGGAAATAATTGGTTACCTGAGTTATTTCAGATTGGTGTTAGAAATCCTCAAGGTATGACTTTGGACCCTCAAACAAAAACTATTTATATATCTAATCATGGACCTAAAGGCGGAGATTTCATAGGTAAAGTTGTCAGTGGATCTAATTATGGCTGGAAAAAAATTGGATGGGGAGGGATAAACTACTCTGGTACAAAAATCGGTGATGGCAACGCTTGGGAACCTGGTTTTTTAAAACCTGAGTTTATCTGGGTGCCTTCTATTGCAGTAAGTGGCATTAAATTTTATGAAGGTAATGCTTTTCCGCAGTGGAAAGATTCACTTTTAGTTTCCTCTCTAAAATACAAATACCTATCTGTATTACATAGAAAAAATAATGAATTTGTTGAGGAGGAGGTCATATTTAAAGATAAAATTGGAAGAGTCAGAGATATAGAAATCGATCAATCAGGTAATGTATACATTATTGCTGATGAGACAAACTCAAACTTATTTATTTTAAAACCTTAACTTTAATTTATGTTCATATAGTGAGAAAAATATTCTTATTAATTTTGGTATTTTTTTATAACAATCTTTTTGCTTATAATGAGGATGAAATAATTTGCGTTGCAACTTATGAGCTAGCAATTGATTTCTTTATTCAAATGAAGGATGAAAAAACCTCTCAAGACATTTTCTTAAGAAAGCAAGAACTATTAAATAAATATGAAGAAGGACACTTCCCTTTAGAAGACATTGAATTTATGAGAACAGAAATACATTATGCTTGGTCAAATAACTTTGATTTCCTTCCACCAATTTTAGAAAACTGCATAAAGAATGTTAATTAATTGTGAAACTAAAAAATGAGTAGTAAAGATGTCTCAACAGCTCTCACGTGTAAAAACAAACTTGGAGAAAGTTGTTTTTGGGATCCAAGAAGTAGTTCCCTGATTTGGACAGATATTGATGGTAAAAAAATTTGGAAACTTGACAATAAAAATCAAAGCCTTGATTATAATTTGCCAGATAGGGCAGGTTTTATATTACCTAGAAAGAAAGATGGATTTATTATTGGTTTTCCCAAACATATTGCTATTTCAAACCAAGACTTTTCTTCTTTTGAAAAAATATGTGATGTTGAAATTAATATAAAACAAACTCGCATTAATGATGCAAAAGTTGATCCTTACGGTGGAATTGTATTTGGTACTTATAACGAGGATCCAGATAAAATAAATAGAAAGCCTATTGCAAATCTATATAGATTAGCTCCAGATCTGTCTTTAACTCATCTTTTGTCAAATATTACTGTTTCAAATGGCATAGCCTTTTCTCAAAATGAAAATATTATGTACTTTGCAGATACACCAACTGGTTTAATAAGAAAATTTGAGTTCACCCATGATTTTAAAAAATTACACGAATTAGAGTCAAATATGACTTTTAATGATGTTGGAGAACCAGACGGAGCAACAGTAGACATTAATAATAATTATTGGTCAGCAAGGGTTAGGGGAAAATGTATTATTTGTATAAATACAAAAAATGGAAAAATCATTGAAAAAATTGACCTTCCTACTAACACGCCAACTTGTGTAACGTTTGGGGACACTGATTTATCAAGTTTATATGTGACTTCCCTAAGGGCAGATCCAGTTAACGATGCTGCCGGCGGTAATCTTCATAAAATAAAAACTGAAACTAAAGGATTTAAGCAGCTTTTAACTGATATCTGACTCTTATAAATGCATCTTATTAACTAAGTTTTCTTTATTGAGTTCATTCATATTTTTTAAAAAATAAACAATATTTTGTGACGCCTCTAGTGACATTCTCTCTCGACACTCCAACGTTAACGCAGCATTGTGAGGAGTTAATAAAATATTATCTAATTTAAAAAAAGGATGATCGGGTTTAGGTGGTTCAGATATATAAACATCCATTCCAGCACCTCTAATTTTCTTTGCTTTTAAAGCTTGATACAAATCATCTTCATTAACGATTCCCCCTCTTGATGTATTTACAAGAACAGTATTTTTTTTCATAAGATTTAATTCTGACTTAGAAATAAAGTTTGTTGTATTTTCGTTTAATGGTAAATGAATAGTGATAAAGTCTGCTAGAGCTAAACCCTCATTTTTTTCAATTGGGATACATTTATTTTTTTCTATAGAGTCACTATCTAAAAATGGATCGTAAACATATACTTCCATATCAAACCCTAGACACCTTTTCGCAACTTCTTTCCCTATTCTTCCAAAACCTATAATAAGAACTTTTTTTTTATATAATTCAAAAAAGTCAGGTAACTGAGATCTCTTATCAAAATTTCCCTCTTTTACTAACCTATCTGATAAAGAAAGATTTTTAGTTAAATAAATAAAAAATGACATGACATGTTCAGAAACACTTGCAGCATTAGACGTAGAGGTGATACCAAGAGCAATTTTATTCTTATTAAGAAAATCTAAGTCAACATTATCATAGCCAACACCATGCCTTGAAATAATTTTTAGGTTATCGCAATGTTGTAAAATATCTTGATCCAGCTTTGATGTTCTTAATAAAATTCCATCAACATTTTTTAAACTTTCCTTTAAGCTTTGAATTTCAAAATTCCCTACTTCAAAGACCTCGAATTCGTTGTTTTTTAAAAACTCTAAGCCTTTTGGGTGAACTGTACCTAGAATAGCAATTTTCATTTTACCTCTTGATTATTTGTTATGTCAAAAAAGTAAGAAATTTAAAAGGTTTTTCATTCAAATTATCTTTCTATCGTGTAATATCTTATCGGTTAAGTTTTTGGAGGAATAATGAAGACCATCAAATTGTCTTGTGCTCACGCACTTTTTAAATTTCTAATTGCGCAAAAAATTATAGTTGATGGTAAAAAGGCCCCTCTATTTCCTGGCGCATTTGCTATTTATGGCCACGGAAATGTTGCATGCTTAGGTCAAGCAATGGAAGAGTTTCAATCAGATCTTCCTGGATACAGAGGCCATCATGAACAAAGTATGGCTTTGACTGGCATCGGCTATACTAGAGCGATGAGAAGAAAACAAATTTTTATTGCCACCTCATCAGTTGGTCCTGGTGCAACTAATATGGTTACAGCCGCTGCTGTAGCCTTAAGTAATCGTCTTCCAATACTGCTCCTACCTGGTGATACTTTTGCCAGTCGCTTTCCTGACCCAGTATTACAACAAGTCGAAAATTTTAATTCCCCTATCGAAACTGCAAATGATGCTTTTAAGCCTGTCTCAAAATATTTTGACAGAATTACAAGACCTGAGCAAATTCTTGGCTCTCTTCCTCAAGCTATTCAAGTAATGCTTGATCCCTCTGATTGTGGACCAGCAACCATTGCAATGTCACAAGACGTTCAAGGAGAGTCATTTGATTTCCCTGAAATATTTTTTGAGGAAAAAATTCATGAGATAAGAAGAATTCATCCTGATCCAAGCCAAGTGAATCAAGCAGCTGAAATACTTAAAAACTCTAAACAACCTATAATCATTTCAGGAGGAGGAGTTCTTTACTCTGAAGCAGAGCAAGAACTTTCAAACTTTGCAAAAAAACACAACATCCCAGTTACTTCAACAGTAATGGGTATCGGATGTATGACTAAAGATGACCCTTATTATATTAGTACTGTAGGAGCTTTGGGACAGGGCTCTTCTAATAATCTTTCAAAAGATACAGATCTAGCCCTTGCTATAGGAACAAAACTTGCAGATTTCACGACAGGCTCTTGGGCAAATTTCGAAAACCCTAATTTTAAATTAGTTTCAGTCAATACAGCTCGTTATGATACGACCAAGCATTTAGCTACCCCAGTTATAAGTGATGCTAAAGTTGGACTTCAGAAAATCTCAGAAGCTTTGGGCGACTGGATAGCCCCTGATCCTTGGTATCAAAGAGCAATCAAGGAGAGAGATGAATGGGACGCATACGTTGAAAAACAAAGTGGACCTACTAATCAAGAAGAGCCCTCATATGCTCACGCAGTAGGGGCGGTTTATAGAAATTCAGATCCAAGTGATATCGTTGTCACAGCTGCAGGAGGTCTTGTAGGAGAGGTTGTTCAAGTTTGGAAACCAAAGCAACTTAATACTTTTGAGACAGAATGGGGTTTTAGTTGCATGGGATATGAAATATCAGGAGCACTTGGAATTAAGATGGCTAAACCAGATCAAGATGTGGTGGTCTTTGTTGGTGATGGTTCTTATTTATTGAACAACAGTGATATCTACAGCTCAGTTCTTTATGATCAAAAACTTATAATTATTGTTTGTGATAACGGTGGACATATGGTCATCAATCGCCTTCAACTAGCCAAAGGGGGCAAGGAGTATATTTGTAATCTTCGTGCTGCGAGAGCAACAAATTTACAATTTGTAGACTTTGAAAATCATGCAAAAAGTATGGGAGCTAATGCTGAAACAGTGAGTTCTACCTCAGAGTTAGAGGCAGCTTTTAAGAGGGCCAAAGACTCAGAAAAAACATATGTCATTGCAATTAAAACTCATGGTTACGAATGGTTAGAGGGAACAGCCTTTTGGGAGAGCCCAACACTGCAAGACCCAATTACTGAAGATAATAAAAAAGCTTTAAAAGACTTTGAGTCTGGAAAGAATAAACAGCGCAAAGGCGTCTAATTTTTTGGTATCCAAAAAAAAAATCGTTTTAATAACTGGAGCTGAGTCAGGTATTGGAAAAAGTACTACTAAAGTATTTCTGGATAATGGCTACAGAGTTATAGGAACCTGTCTTAAAAACAATAAGAACAAAGATATAAAAGGTATTGAATATCATAAGATTGATATTACTAATAATTTAGAGTGGGAAAATCTGACTTCTCATATCAAGGATAAATATAAAAAAATTGATGTCTTAGTTAATAGCGCTGGTGTCAGATTAAGTGGAAACTTAGAGACAACCTCTATGAATGACTGGTCTTATCACTTCAATAATAACGTTACTGGTACCTTTCTTTCATGTAAGCACATTTTACCCTTCTTAAAAAAAGCAAAAAATTCATCCATTATAAACTTAGCTTCAATAAATAGTGTTCGAGGAGTAAAAAATATGTTGGCTTATGCAACATCCAAGAGTGCAATAATATCTTTTACTGCCTCTCTTGCTCTCGATTTATCCCAACATAATATTAGAGTTAATGCAGTTGCCCCAGGCGCTATAGATACACCAATGTTAGCTTCCTTTAAAAAAGATTTGTCATCAAAAGAGTATGAAAAAAGAATGAGAGAAAACCATCCTATTGGAAGAATAGGCAAACCCAAAGAGGTTGCAACTGTAATTTATTTTTTAGCAAGTGAAGCATCCTCATTTATGACGGGACTTACAATACCTGTCGATGGTGGCAGAAGCATAAGATAAGAAATTTAATTTCTATTTAAAAATTTTGAAAATTCATAATAAGATTTTTTTGGAATTCTTTTAAAATTTTCAAAATCTACAAAAACTAATCCAAATCTTTTCGAGTACCCAAACGCCCATTCGTAATTATCAAGTAATGACCAGGCAAAATATCCTTTAACATTTAAACCTTCTTTTAAACAATTTAAAATTTCTTGAAGATGTAAATGAAAATACTCAACTCGGTCTAAATCATTAACCTCATTCCTAGCATTCAACTCATCATTATTGGCCATTCCATTTTCAGTAATATAAATAGGAATTTGATTACTGTACTCGTTAGATATTCGTTTTATAAAATAACTCAAACCTGTTGGGTAAAACTCCCAATCCATATCAGTTTTTTTTAATGACCCCCTGAGTGTTTCATAATCAATACCATCCTCAGATTTTTTATGTTTGATAATTGACCTCGTATAATAATTGAGGCCAACCCACCCTAAAGGATGAGAGATTATTTTTAAATCCTCATTAAAATTTTTAGATAAATTATTTCCTAAAACCTCTAGTGCTAATTTTGGATAGCTCCCTTTAAAAATAGCATCGGAAAACCATCGATTGTGGATTTCATCAAATAATTGTAACGCATTTAAGTTATCGGGTTCTTGATTAAAAGGTTCTGCGTACTGATTATTAAGCACAATCCCAATTTTATGAGGTCTATTAGATTTCAAGGCTTGTAGAGACAAACCATGTGCTAATAAAACATTATGCATAGTTAAGACGGCTGACTTTAGGTCATTCTTGCCAGGTGCATGTTCCCCTAAATAATGGCTCAGCCATGAGACACACCATGGTTCATTAATAGTTGCAACTTTCTCAAATTTATCTCCAAATTGCTGAGAGACAAAATATGAGTAATCAGCAAAATGCTTACAGGTATCTAGATTTTCCCAACCACCCATTCTCGAGAAACGAATAGGCAAATCCCAATGATAAAGAGTAGGAAAAGGCTCTAAGTCATTGTTTAAAATCTCATCCAAAAGTCGATTATAGAAATCGACACCTTCCTCATTAGAATTAGAATTATTTTCAGGAAACAATCTTGGCCAGGCAAAAGAAAAACGATAAGCTTTAAATCCAAGGTCTTTTATGAGTTTAATATCTTCTCTAAAATACTCATAGTGATTACAAGCTTTTAAACCATCAATGCCTTTTAATTTTTTTTGGGCGAATTCATCCCAAATAGATTTTCCACACCTTCCATAACTATTGCCTTCTATTTGATACGATGAAGTGGCGGCACCAAAGGTGAAATTATCTGGAAAATCCTTTAGAACAGAAAGGTTATCCAATTATATTAGTATTTTGAGAATTGAATAAATTAGATCTATCTAAATCAAATTTCACTTTAATAGTATCGCCAACTTTAACAGGACTATCTCCAGGTGCTTCAACAACGACTGGCTCATTATCATGTTCTAAATATATAAAAGTATTTGAACCTAATTTCTCAACAACAAACGCTTTGCTTTCCCAGTCATGATCTGATTCAGCTGTTATATGAATATCTTCTGGTCGTATACCAAATGTGACTTTTTCATCTGATTGACTTGTTGTCTTTTTTGGGAGAATTAAGTTAGTCCCAAGAGCTTTTACCTCTGTACTTTCACTTGAAGATGATTTGTATTGAGCAGGGATAAAATTCATTTTCGGCGAACCAATAAATCCTGCTACAAATAAATTACTTGGTTTATTGTAAAGTTCTATGGGGTCCCCTTGTTGAGAAATCTCTCCTTGATCTAAGACTACAATTTCATTAGAGAGAGTCATTGCTTCAGTTTGATCATGGGTAACATAAACCATTGTGGTATTGAGTTGCTCATGTAATTTTGCTAATTCAATTCTCATTTGAACTCTCAAAGCTGCGTCTAGGTTAGATAAAGGCTCATCAAAAAGAAAAACCTGAGGTTTTCTTGTAATAGCTCTTCCGATAGCTACACGTTGACGTTGACCTCCAGATAATTGTTTGGGTTTACGCTCTAAGTAGTCTTGTATTTGAAGTGTTTTTGCAGCTTCTAAAACCCGCTCATTAATTTCTTCTTTAGATCTTTTTTCTAATTTTAGGCCAAACGCCATATTGTCAAAAACTGTCATGTGGGGATACAAAGCATAGGATTGAAAAACCATAGCTATATTCCTATCCTTAGGTGATAAATCGTTAACTTCCCTGTCATTTATAGAGATAGTTCCAGAATTTATTTCTTCTAAACCTGCTATCATTCTCAATAATGTTGATTTACCACATCCAGAAGGGCCAACTAAAGTAGTGAATGATTGATCTTTTATGTCCAAAGAAAAATTCTTAATCACATGTGTTTTGCCATAAAATTTATTTAAAGATTTAATGTTAATGGATGCCATATTTCAAATATAATTTTACTTTGTTTTTTTAAAAAAATCATTCATCGAAATTTAATATTTTTCTTTGATAGTTGATCAATACTTGAAACACCCATCAAAATCATATCTCTCTCAATTTCTTTCTTTAAATTACCTAGAGCTCTTTCTACTCCTTTTTGTCCACCAACAGCTAAAGCATATAAATACATTCTACCACCAGAGCAAGCCTTAGCCCCTAAAGATAATGCTTTTAAAATATGAGTGCCTCTTCTTATCCCCCCCTCACAAATTACATCGATTTTATCACCGACTGCATCTACAATTTCAGATAATTGATCAAATGGTGATCTAGAACCATCCAACTGTCTTCCCCCATGATTAGATAACATGATTGCCGAGGCTCCTACGTCAATAGCTTTTTTAGCATCTTCTACAGACATAATTCCTTTTAAAGCGAATTGTCCTCCCCAGTGTTTATTAATTGTTTCTATACCCTTCCAGTCTAGAGAATTATCAAGCATTTTCGTGAAATAATCACCAACACTTGTCATAACATTCGTGCCCTCTGCAATATGTTTTTTTAAATTACTTAATTCCCACTTAGGTTTCGTAAAATAATTATAAGCCCAAGAGGGATGACTAATGAAACTAATAAAACTTTTAAACGATAATTTCATCGGAATAGTAAAACCTGTTTTTAAATCTCTCTCCCTATTTCCTCCAACAGCTGTGTCAACTGTCACTGCTAGTGCATCATATTTAAATTCTTTACAAGACTCTATGAGACTTTTATTTAGACCTTGATCTTTGTGGACATAGAGTTGAAATAATTTTGGAGAAGAAATTTGTTTAGCAATTTCCTCAATACTTGCTGTGCCTAAAGAGGAAACCCCAAACATAGTTCCAAATTTTTCTGCAGCTTTTCCTACCCCAATTTCTCCCTCGTGATGAAAAAGTCGCTGAAGTGCAGTAGGCGCACAATATATTGGCATATCTAATTTTTTCCCCAAAATAGCAGTGGTCATATCAATTTTTTTAACCCCAGCTAAAACATTAGGAACTAAGTCACAATCATTGTAAGCAAGAGTATTTCTCTTATAGGTAGCTTCATCGTCAGCTGCACCATCAATGTAATGAAATATTGGACTAGGTAATTTTTGCTTAGCTAGGTTTCTAAAATCATCAACGTTGTTACAATTTTCTATGGATTTAAACATTAAATTTTTATTTTATTTCAAATAACCCAGGTGCTCTTTTTGAAATTCTATCATTGTATCCATTAAAGAAGCTACTGAGTTTGGATTTTCCACAAGTGGGTCAGCCAAAAGAGCATGAATAGCAGTTTGTTTAGATTCATTTAATATTGCCTTTGTAGTCAATTGAATTGTGCCTACTTGCGCATTTAGAAGAGCACCAAAAGGCTCAGGATAATTATCTAATCTTTTACCATGAACACCTGTCTTATTTATTATGGCAGGCACTTCAACAACAATATCATTTGGCAAACACTTAATGAAATTCTCATTCTTTATGTTTACGGCATGCTCTAACAGATTTAAGTCTGCCACAATACTCTCAATAATTGGTATCGCTCTTTCATGAGGCTCAGGGTGACTCATATCAAAAAATTGTTCATAGCCATCGTTTGAAAAAAATGACAAACATCTTTTTTTATATTTGTCGTAAAAGTCTAAAATTCCATCATGGTCAGCAACACTATAAGCCCAAGATAAATATTCACCTAAATGACTATCCGTTGTAATTGGTAAATATCCATACCTTTTAAATAACTCAAAAAATAAACCTCTCTCTGCACCGGCATTAGAAAAAAATCCTTCATGATCATTGACTAAATCAGAATAATAACCCTCAAAGTTTTTATTAATTAAGGGATATCCATCTTTGCCAGAGTCTTTATAAGTTGCTTGTAATAAAATACTAAAGTGATTCAAACCCCCAGCTTCAAATTGAATATTGTCTAAATCAGTTTCCATCAGCGTAGGAAGTTGACGGCTCATAGAAGCAATTTCATGACACAAGCCTGTGATTTTTAAATTTGGAAAACGCGTGGTCAATGCATGGCATATACGTTGCATGGGATTTGAGTAACTAAATATAAATGCCTCTGGACAAATTTTTTCAATATCCTCACAAATTTTTATAATGGCTGGTATTTGACGCATTGCATGAAATAGTCCCCCAGGTCCACCATTTTCTCCATAGACCTGTTTGATCCCATATTGAAGTGGAACTTTCCAATCTTGCTCCCAAAGATCAAATCTACTCCCCACTTCTATAGATATAAGACAAAAATCAGCATTTTGGAGAGCCTCTGTTCGAGAGGTTGTCGATACTATATTAAAGTCCACGCCGAGCTTTTCTTTGAAAGAAAGTGCAATGTTATGGGTATTTTTTAAGGTTTCAGAATTAATATCGTGTAAGACCAATGTTGAGCCAGAGAGAATTTTTGATTTAAAAAAATCACCAACAATTCCAAGACCAAAGTTTGTGCTTCCAGCACCAATTATTACTATTCTATTACTCACCCTTTTATAGATCCTGCTACCAATCCTCTTATAAAGTATCTTTGAAGAGAAAAGAAAATAAATAATGGCACAGTCATTGAGACAAAAGCACCAGTTGTTAGTATCTCCCAGTTTTCTCCTCTTGACCCAAGAAGCTCTTTTAGCTTTGCTGTTAAAATAATTTCACTTGGATGTTTATCTAAAAAAACTAAACCTACGAGTAAATCATTCCATACCCATAAAAATTGTAAGATAAAAATAGATGCGAAGGAGGGTATTGATAATGGAACTACAATTTTTATAAAAGTATCGTAATGCGTTGCCCCATCAACTCTAGCCGCCTCGATCATTTCGCTTGGGAGTGTTTTTAAAAAATTCCATAACAAAAAAGTAGTTGAAGCGAGACCAAATCCAGTATGCGCCATCCAAATACCAGGAAAAGATTTTGCACTGACTCCAAACAATGCTCCAAAGTCATTATAAATTGTTAACACAGGTATTAGACACATCTGCAACGGAACAACAAGTGAGGCAATTATTGTGGCCAACAAAATATCTCTCCCATAAAATTTCATCCAAGTAAGTGCGTATGCAAAATAAGAACATATAATTAAAGGTATTAGAGTTGCAGGGAGTGCAACTGCTAATGTATTTAAAAAAGCCTGCCCTAATCCTTCTTTAAGAAGTACCTCTTTATAATTATCAAGTGTAAAGCTAGGCGGACTCTTAGCAGACACAAAAATCCTTTTACCTTTTTTCTTTTTAAATTCCTCTTTTGATTTCCATACATAATCGCCGTTTTCAAAAACTGTTATTTCTGTCTGATCTTTAAATAGTGCGGTCTCGCCAACTTTGTATTCGTCAATGTTCTTAGATGTTACTCCAAAACGAAAAATCTCTTTTTCTTGACCCCCATCGAATAAGTTACTTTTAATAAAATAATAATTCCCCTCTTTGATCTGAGCATCCTTACCTTCAGTTCGATAAATCTCGTTAATTTCTGTGGTAGTAAAGGATGTCCACCAACCACTGATGGCCAATACGTCCTTGTCCCTTAAAGAGCTGATAAATAATCCAAAAGTAGGAACAATCCATGCTACTACAAAAAAAAGTAATAAAAGTTGTGATAATACTGAAGTAAATGTAATTTTTTTCATACTTTTTGGTCTTGTTTATGCCTGTATAGGTTCCAGGCTAAAATAGGAGTGACCCCGATTAAAATACAAAAGGCAAGTACACTTCCTCTTCCAGAGTCGCCTCCGCCTCTAAACATCCAATCGTACATGAGATTTGCTAATACCTCAGTTTGCCATTGTCCATTTGTCATGGCGTAGATGATGTCGAAA
Organism: uncultured Alphaproteobacteria bacterium; assembly: GCA_902528805.1. Classification (GTDB taxonomy): domain Bacteria; phylum Pseudomonadota; class Alphaproteobacteria; order HIMB59; family HIMB59; genus HIMB59. The sequence continues at coordinate 26,391 of CABZUC010000002.1, read as the reverse complement.
ACTTTTAACACTAAGATTGTGATAATGGTCCAAATCACCAAGATAGTCTGTTCTAAATAAGGAACAATGATTGACCAAAATATTTTAAGTTCACTTGCCCCGTCAATTCGTGCGGCATCCAATGTTTCATTGGGAATACTTCTAAGAGCAGCACTAAAAATTACAAGAGCAAGACCTGTTTGTATCCATATCATAATTGCCATTAAAAAAAGATTATTCCAAATGGGTATTGTTAACCAAGCTTGCGGCTCGAAACCCAATGCAACTGCAACGGCATTTAAAAGTCCAATTTGTTGATCACCAGGACCTCTGTAATCATACATAAATTTCCAAATTACACCTGCTCCAACAAATGAAATTGCCATCGGCATAAATATAATTGATTTAGCAATAGATCCCCACCAGACTCTATCTGCTAAATTTGCTATCACTAAACCAAAAAATGTACTCATAGTCGGCACTACTATTAACCATCCTAAGTTATTAATGATACTTCGTTTAAAATCAGGATCGTTAATTGCCCAAGAGTAGTTGTATAATCCTACAAAGTTTTCACCTATCTTATCGTAAAAGCTCAGTCTAATAGTTTCAAAGACAGGATATAATATAAAGACAAATAGCACTATAAATGCAGGTGCGATGAAAATTATAACTCTAATTGAATTTTCTAAGGCAAGCTTTTTTGAAGCTTTTACCCTAAAGTAATCCAATAAAAAGTTTGAAAAGTGAAAAAATGCTACAAAAAAAAGAACACCAATAAGAACAGTTATTGCAAGGGAAAATATACTCATAGGATATGTAGAGAAACTAAGGGCAAATATACTATTCGCCCTTAGATAAGAAAATTACTTTTTTTTATTGACCAGCTTCCCAGCTAGCTTGTATTTCGTCTGCGACTTCCTTAGCTGACTTACCGTTAGTGTAATCAACCATTCCTGTCCAGAAAGATCCTGCTCCAACCCAACCTGGCATTAAGTCTGATCCATCAAATCTAAAGGTTGTTGCATTCATTAAAATCTCATGCAGACCTTTAAATGTTTCACTGGAGTATTTGTCAATATCCACATACTTATGAGGTGTTAAAAAACCACCTTTTTCCATGAATCTTTCATTAGCTTCAGTATGAAGCAAGAATTTCATGAACTCAGTGGTTATCTTTCTGTCATTGGTAGGAGCCATTAGAGTTCCAGCACCTAAAACAGGTTTTCCTAAGTCTTGAGACTCAAAAGGTGGAAAGTAAAAGAAATCATAGTCAACACCAGCCTCTGATCCTTCTGGAAAGAAGGCAGGAATAAAGCTAGCTTGTCTATGCATCATACACTCCGCAGGAGAAGTAAAGAGCCCATTTGGTGAGTCTCTAAAGTCAGTTGTAGCAACAGCTTTAGTTCCACCATTAACATAAGAGTCATTTAATGCAATTGAACCAAAGAATTCCATTGCATCGATCACTCTTTGATCATTGAACTTCATATCATTAGACACCCACTGATCGTAAGTTATTGGTGAATGAGTTCTTAACATAATGTCTTCCATCCAGTCAGTAGCTGGCCAACCGGTTGCTCCACCAGAACCTAATCCAATACAGAAAGGTGTGTTTCCATCACTAACCATTTGATCTGCTAATGCTAATAATCCTTCCATACTTGTTGGGATTTCATAACCGTTATCGTCAAAGTTATCTGGTGAGTACCACACTAAACTTTTTACATTCACTCTGTAAAAAACACCATAGAACTTGTCAAAGCCATTCTGATCTTTATATGTTGTAAGGTCTACCCAAGATTGACCTGCAGCATAGTTATCAAGAACCATTTGTTTAACATCATCACCTAACGGGGATAAACAACCAGTCGCTGCAATATTTGCTGCTAATCCTGGTTGAGGGAATACAGCGATATCCGCTGGACTTCCTGCTTGACAGTCAATATTAATAATTGATTCAAACTCATCAGATCCCCCGTACTCGACGGACGCACCAGTTGCTGCTTCAAATATTGATATGACATCCCTGAAATCATCATCTTGTGGTGCCAACCATGGACCAAAGATTGTTAATTTTTCTCCCGACAGGTCAGGGCCTGAATATGCGTGAGAACCAGCATTTGCATAACTTGCCCCGAATAGAGAAAGTGCAATTATTGCTGTAAGCGTTTTTAATATTTTCATAGAAATCCTCCTCCTAGAAAATCTGATTTAAAATGTAACAAACTGAATATGATTTCAAATAGCAAAAAGCCGTTTTACTATGCATATATGGAATATCTAAAAACCCGCTGAAATCAATGTTTTTTAATTAAAAAAGAGCAAAAATCTAATATTATTTAATTTACCTATAAAATAATTGTATACCTAATTAATAATGAATCACGCGATATCCACATTTCATTGGCACTGTAAACATACCTGGAAAAAAAGTGCAAAAAATACATCTTGGTGCTTGATCGGGTGCTCTATAGGTGATTTTGGAACTATTTTATATTTTCAAATCACCCAAATCCCTTGGCCAGTGATGAGTATTATGATCCTCGCGATAATTAATGGATTAATTACAAGTATAGTTCTTGAGACGATTGTTTTAATTCGACAGAACTTCAAATTTAATCAAGCATTAAAAACAGCTTTAGGCATGAGTTTCATTTCAATGATCTCTATGGAAATTGCTATGAATGTCACTGACGTTATTTTAACTGGAGGGGCAATGCTTACATGGTGGGTAGTTCCAATTATGCTTTTTGTAGGATTTATTACCCCTTGGCCTTATAATTACTGGAGATTAAAAAAGTATAATATTGCGTGTCATTGAAAATTTTCATCTTATGCTCACTATCTTCCTTATTTCTATTTTCAAATAATCTTTTTGCCTCTCATGTCACCGTCATTGATGGAGATACAATTAGATTAGGTGATGTGAAAATACGCTTTAGTGGAATAGACGCCCCTGAAATAAACCAAACATGTGTTGCAAGTGAAGGGAAAGTTGCATGTGGAAAAATATCAAGAGATCTTTTAATTGAAAAAGTTACAAATAATAAAATTAGTTGCACAAATGAAGGAAAAGATTTTTATGGAAGAGTATTAGGTGAGTGCTTTGTTAACGGAGAGTCTTTGAGCAGCTACTTAGTCAGAGAAGGTTTTGCATTTGCATACAGAAAATATTCGAACAAATATGTAGAAGATGAAAAGCACGCCAAATTCAATAAGCTTGGTATGTGGTCCATGGAATTTCAATATCCATGGGATTATCGAAGCAATAATTAATGAGTAATGTTAGAAATATCGCTGTAATTGGGGCAGGAATTGTTGGACTGAGTACGTCTTATTATTTACAGTCCTCAGGTCATAGCGTTACAATTTTTGATCAAAACGATCCAGGCTCAGGAACCTCGAGAGGGCATGCAAACGTGATTGCAGACTATGGAGTTCCGGCACTAAACCAACCAGATATTTGGAGAAATTTATTGCACTATATTTTTAATAGTGACTCACCTCTACAAATAAGTTGGTCCTATTTGCCTAAAATGCTTCCTTGGATTTTTAAATTTCTTAAAAATTGTAATTCAAAATCAATGAACTATACAGCAGAGCAAATGACAAGCCTTTTAAAGGATGCTCTACCATCTTATAAAACCTTATTGACTGAGATCGGTGCCACAGACCTAGTCACTCATAAAGGAGTTTTATATGTTTGGATGAATGAGAGAGAAAAGCCAACTCCTGATCAAATAGAAGTTAGAAAAAAAAATAACGTTGAACAAATAAGCCTCTCTCCAGCCGAGATATTGGACCTCGAGCCCAATTTAAGCAAAAGTATTAAAGGGGGCTGGTACTTCCCTCGTGCTCATCACACTTTAAATCCAGATAAAATATTAAATAAGTTATTTTTGAAGTTTCTTGAAAAAGGTGGGCAATTTTTAAAGGAGAGGGTTTTCTCAGTAAATCCCAGTCACGGAAAATTTAAGATGAACAATCGAAATTTTGATTGCTTGGTTATTTGCAGTGGTGCCTTTTCAAATGATTTAGTCAATCAACTAGAAAATACAAGGATACCTCTTGAAACAGAAAGGGGGTACCACTTAGAATTTCTTGGAATGCAAGATTATTTAACTCGTCCAACTTGTTTGATAGAATCCGGCATGTACTTGACTCCCCTTGAACATGGAATTAGAGCTGCGGGAACAGTAGAACTAGCGGGTACTAAGAAAAAGATCAATGAATCTAGGCTAAAATATATAAATCATTACGCTAAACAACTCATTCCAAAACTTCAAGATTATCAAAATTCATGGTTGGGCTATAGGCCAACCCTTCCAGACTGTTTGCCAATTATTAGCAAGTCCCCAAAACTTGAAAATCTTTTCTACGGCTTTGGACACAATCACCTAGGTTGGACTTTAGGTCCTATTACTGGAAAAGTAATCTCTGGGCTAGTAAACGGTGAGACATCAAACAATCCAGCTTTTTCAATTGATAAGTTTTTATAGTGTATCTAAAACTCTTCATTTTCATATTTATTATTTTAATTTCCTCAAAATTATTTTCTAATTCCTTGGATCAAGATTACTGTGTTGGCTACCTAGAAGAAGTTTACTGGGCTTTGGACCCGATTGAAGAGATTGAGACACGAGATCAAATTATACTCTTCTTCAATGAAAATTTTGAAGGAGCTAAAGGTTTAAATTATGACTTGTATTATGACCCCCCATCAAAACAGTTTTTAACTGACTTAAGTGGTGTTGATATCAGTCAATACAAAAAAGTTAATTACCCTAATTTTGAAATCCTAGTGTTGGATGCATACATCAACCTATTTAAAGGAGACGGAACTAACTTCTGTCCTGCTTTTTGGAGTGATTGCTCCGAGGATTCACTAAGCTCTTTCTTTCAAGCATCTGAAGATTTTAGCCAATCTTGGAATGGCGAAGAAAATGTAATGGAATTTCTCGAAGATCACTTCGTTAATCATTATTGCACGATGTATCTTGACACTTCTATTGATCAGAAAACCTTCACCAGTGACCTCAATATTTTAATCAATCAATTGACTAAATAAATTACTAACAACTTTTTTAATTAATGCATAACTTCGATCAAAGCCTGATCAATAATCATGATATTGATAACTTATGGGATGGTGGAACGGGAAAGAGGACTTAATTCAAAATAGTGAAATCCCTTATAGTAAGTGTACTGAATGTGGCGATTACAAAGAGGTCTCAAAGAAATATATCAATAAAATCAACGATGATATGATTACGATTTGCTACGATTGTAGTAAAAAGCGCTATATTGAGTCATTAATGGTGGTTTCAGCTATCGATGGAGTTGATGATTTTTGATAACTGTAGGTTAAGTAAAAAAATAAGATCACACACTTATACAATAAGACACCCACTGTGACCACTAAAGGGACAAAACCACTTTGAAAAGACATCAAGCAAACAAAGAGCAAAACGCTCACTGAGGATTTGTTAAAAATACAAGTATAGATAATCTTGAGCGATAATTTTGGAAGCAATAAAAACCTTTTCTGGAGGGAGCTCATCATAGCTACTCCAACCGATATATTTAAGGGAGCCATCTAGACCTACCAGCTGGCGGATTTCATCTAAAGAACGAAGTGGGGGACCCTCAAAAGTAAGACCAAGAAGGTCTATATGCTTTTCATTGCCCTCTACATGTAGACTTACCACTTGCCACTGATCTTGACTGCGATAGGGAAAGACATAAATATTTGATTGTGATCCTACACTGATTGTTTGAGCATAACTGTGTATCTGGTCATCAATCGTTTCTTTAAATAATTGCTTCAAGTCATTATCTAAACTACCAAGCACAAAAATTGCTGCAGGCTTATTTTCTGCCTTTATAGGTAAGGACCAACTCATGAATAAGAATAAACATAATAATTTTTTTATCATGTCCACCCCTGGCAAGTATCAAGGGCACTGACAAGAGCAGAACTAAGCCCATTTGCTTTCATTTGTATTTCTTGTTTTTCAAATCGATTGAGAGGGTCGTTGATTGAAAATGAAATCTGCCCTCTTTTAGATAACAAATCTTCAAGCTTGGAGAAGTGATGTTTGTAAAAACTCATCAGCTCCCACCGAACATATCCGTCTGCATTTAATCGACTGGCATCTTTGCCGTCGTATGTCTGCCCTGAGAGATTCCAATCGAAAGTCTCACCACTCATGATGTCAAAATCCTGGGGCTCAAATTCACGATTAGTGTAAACTAACCGAGCATCACAACTTAAGTTGGGATCGACGATAAAAATAATCATTCGTTCACTGTTCTCTAAGCTAAAGACCAAATCGAGGTTGTCTTCCTTGGCCTCCATATGTATCCAGTTATCAAACTCATGGTGAATGGAGTTACTCTCAGCCTTCAACGTACAATTAGTTAAAAAAGTACTGATAAATAATAATAATAGAACCCTCATTACTTCTAATCTCCTGGCTTGAAATGGCTCATTAGGAATTGCTGAGGAAAGGGCACATTTAAATAAGAGGCATACTGCCTGGTAAAGAAGTAGTTCAGAGGATACTGGATAAATTCCAAATCACCATTTTCAAGAGCATCAAGGGTGCTACGAGAGTAATTCAAATGCTGCATTACATCCTCAACTGAAATATTATTCTCAACCCTGATATGAGCAAGGCAGCGCAAATACTCTTCGATATTGCTTAGGGATTGGGGTTCAAATTTTTTATCGGAGGAGGATCCTCCAGTTAAAGTAGGGGTAATATAATTAGACTTCATACACCTATAATGAGAAAAAACATTTTTTAAAATAGTCTAAAGCTTTTTTACTTTTGGACATAGATTATTGATTACCCCCTTATCATAAATTGCTATAGTGGGGTATGTCTAAAACCAAAGAAATTATCACCATCGAACACACCCTTAAAGATGTCCTAAAAAATCTCAGCGATCAAGACATCCAAGAGATTACCGGTAAGTCCAAATCATATATCTACAAGTGTGCCGATCCTGATGATCATGAAAGGAACATCCAATTTAGAACTGTCATTCTTTTAGAGCATGCCATGCAAAAAATTTATCAAAAAACTCCTTTTAGTAATTTTCTGAAAGATTACCTGGCAACAGCGCAACCTGAAAAACCTGCAAGTGAAAGCGAGGTGCAATCAGAGATATTGGCGATCGGGGGAAGGCTGGGAGATTTAATGGACGCGGTGCGTGAGTCGATGGATGAGAAGAGCTCTGGAGGAGCAAAAATAGTTCCTCATGAAAAAGAGAAAATCTATCAAGACATCCAAAAATTGGATGATCAGTTGAGTAAAATTAAGAGTGTGCTAAAATCACTTTAGCTTGTTACTAAGGGGGATTTTTGTAGGTGTCTGGGTTTTCTTCTCCAGCGTGAGTTGGGGAGCAGAGATTTGTGAGCGACTCTTAAAAAAAGACTTCAGAGAAACATCTAATATCCGGTTAGCCTATAACGACAGTGGCGTGGTTCTTGAGCAAAATCAACCAATTATCAACAAAAAACGCTTCGGTTCCTATGCTTTTATTACCCCTCTTGAGGTCGGAGACCGTATTTTGGCGGTTGATCAAAAACCAGTTGCTTCTGATGATAGCGATGCTCATCTCTTCTTGTCTAACTTATTAGAGACTTCAGCAATGAGAGACCTCACATTAACCGTTCAACACCAAGACGGTGAGGAAGAGATAATCGACCTGAAACGCATTCCTTACTTAGGCCACCCCATAGTTGAAGCAAATATAATCTTAAATGATTTTGAGGTTACCCAGCAAAGCAGCAAGTCCAATCTAAATTTAGAAGTTTATTTGCAATGGCAAAATGAAGACTTAATACATAATTTCTTTAATTTAACAGATTTAGATAAATCACCCATTAAATGTATTTATAGAAAGTCAGCCGAACTTGAAAACATTTTACAAAAAATTTGGTATCCCACATTTGAAACGACACAAGTAGGATCTTTTATAAACGATGTAACCTTTAAAAGTTTACTGATTACAAATGATCAATCTGTTCCATTTAATTTTATCCTAAAGCAGCAAATTAATTATCAGGTAACTAATTCCTCAGACTTTAGAAAATTCCCTTTTGATGATATTTCTACATCTGCAGATTTTATATTTCAGGATATTGATCTAAGCGCCCCCCCACGTTACAACCCAGAGATTACTATCAGCCAAGGCAATGATATTTTGTATGAATGGAAAATTAATGAACATCGTCTTAACTGTTGCGATACTCAACTTTACGGGCAAGGAGTACTCCAGACACTGGATTACAGTTTTGATCTCAACCGTAAATCTTTTTACTACGTCTTGAAGATTATTCTCCCAGTAATCTTTCTGGTCTATTTATCCTTTAGTGTCTTTTACATTCGAGCAAGAGAACTCGAGTCAAAGCTAGCAGTTTCAATGGGAAGCTTGTTAACACTTGTTGCCTATAACTTTGTGTTTGGTGACGATGTTCCAAAATTAAACTATATCACTGTTTTAGATGCTTGGATTTTGCTCTCATACCTGTTCGCTGGCTTATCTACCATGATTACCATATGGAGTTATTGGGATTATCATCGAGATCAGCAAACTGGTCTCTACAATACAATTGATAGGAAACTTCGATGGTTTGTTCCAATAACCTATCATCTTCTCATGGCTCTTTTATGGTGGGGGATAACAAATAATTGGAACATGCCTGGGACAAGTATTTCTGTCTAAAATTAATTAATTTCTTCCCAATCTTTATCTCTAAAATTCAATACTTTGGTCTTCAGTGCAAAGACCTCTCTCTTCTTTTCTATTTTCTAGTTACTCCTTCTCTAAGTCATTTCCTACCAAGGGTTTATATGACAAACACAAAAAATGGAGAGGAAGTATTGAGGTGGTTTTTTCATGGTTCCTTTCTGTGCTACGGCTTGTTTCATCCTCCAAATACGCCGTAGTACAAAGAGGAAAATATTTAATATTAATATTTACCTCTTCTTTTTTTATTTCCACAACTTCAGCGATGACCTTGGAAAAATTTCATGGCTGGAATATTCAATTGCTGGAAGAGGAAATGATCGCAATCGAACGCAGTGGAGATATCGAGGACTCAGAAAATATTATCTTTGTGATGACTAAAAATAATTGTGACCGTGTCCTCCAATTTTTTGAATTATTTACACTTTCAACTCACCCTGATCTCACAAAATTAATCGATCAAGAAATTGAGCTCCAGGAAAACGGCCATACCACGACGGGGATGGTTATGGAAATATACCCCTACAAAAACGGACACATGATTTTAATAGGGATGGGGTCCTATGGTCATGAAACCATCAAAGAATATTATACTTTTCATAAACGCTCGCGTTTAACAGTCACCGATGTTCCCGTAGAGGAGTCAGTTGCCTTAAGAACATTTATAGACTTACCAACAATTCAGTGGGCCATGCCACAAATAGAAGAGGCCATGGACAGAGCGCACAAGCACTGCAAAAAAATACCTGATCCCATTATGGCCAATCTCAATTATTCCCAGAAAGGACTAAAATCATGACTTTTTTACATTTCCTCGTAGCAGTCTTATTTTTGTATGTCGCTGATGAGCAAAACCACAGTCAGCTTCATTTTGGTAAGAAATGCTTTCAAAATGAAAATGGCGATATTATCTTCTCACACATCTGGGTAACACGCCCTTTTGATAAATTACCCGCCAACAAAGAGCAGTGCACGATACCTAAAGTACCCGAGCCCCCGGTGCTTCCTAAATATGGAAAATAATGACTTTCATACAGAATTTAACCTATGCGGCCTTAGCTTAAATGGAAAAGCGTCCCAGACTGAGATTTCTTGCGGGGAGGGAAGATGCAGGTTCGATTCCTGATCCGGCTGCACCAAAAAAATATAAAAAGCATTTTTATTTGATTTAACAGGTCTTTTGCTTATTATCCCTTTCTTACTGTAATGGATAAATTTAATAAAGTAGTTGTGATCGGAGCTGGAACGATGGGCTCAGGTATCGCCGCACACTTAGCTAATTCTAACCGCCAAGTAGTTTTACTTGATCTCAAAAGCAAAGACAAACCGAACCAAATTTCTGAAAATGCCATTGATATCATTAAGAAGTCAGACCCTCCACTTTTAGTAGAGCGGTCGCGTCTTGAACATATTAAACCTGGCAACCTCGAAGATGATTTTGATGAAATCAAAGATGCAGACTGGGTTATTGAGGCAGTTGTTGAGCGTATAGATATCAAGCATAAGCTTTACTCTCAAATAGATAAAGTTCGTAGCCCCAATTCAATCATTTCATCTAATACATCTACTATTCCTCTTTCAATTTTAACTCAAGAAATGTCAGATACCATGAAAGCTGATTTTTGTATTACTCACTTTTTTAACCCCGTCCGATTTATGAGACTACTTGAAATCGTCGAGACGCCAACGATGAACAAAGATAAGATGACTGGCCTTCGTGACTTTTGTCAAAACGAACTCGGTAAAGGAATTGTTAACTGTAATGATACCCCAGGCTTTATAGGTAATCGTATCGGTGTGTACGCGATGCAGGTCGCAATGTATGAAGCTTTGGAGCGAGGTCTTCCAGTAGAAATTGCGGATGCACTTTTTGGTCGACCTTTAGGTATTCCTAAAACAGGTGTGTTTGGATTGTACGACCTCATTGGTATTGATTTGATGAAAGACGTGCTCGCAAGCTTTAAAAAAGAATTACATGAAAATGATCCTTTCATGGATGTGGTCGCACCTCATTCTATAGTCGAGAAATTGCTAGAAAAAGGATTTAATGGAAATAAGGGTCCTGGGGGTTTTTATCAAACTACAATCATTGATGATGATGAAATCGTCAAGGCGATCAATACATCAGATATGAGTTATTATGATTTCGATAAAGTCGATTTAGAAATTGCCCGAAGAGTTGAGAAAGAAGGGATTAAAGCCCTTCTTGATGATGATAGTGAATACGGCCGATATGCTTTTGCAGTACTCGCTAAAATCATTAACTACAGCGCTTTTTGCATCCCTGAAGTCTCATCAAATGTGACAGACATCGATGATGCCCTTCGTATGGGATTTAATTGGAATGAGGGGCCATTTGAATTATTGAATGAGTACGGGCTCACTAAATTTGTTCAACGACTTCAGGATGAAAAACAAGAAGTCCCAGAATTATTAAAAACCATGATTGGACTAAAACAAGAGCCTTACGACTCCACCTCCTCACGAGCTTATGATCATGAGGCAGGTATGAAGTTTATCTCTCGAGGAGAGGATGTACGTCGACTCGGTGATCATAAAAAATATGCTAATCATCTTTCTCGAAATTTTGCAGCTACTATATGGCAGTTTACCGACGAGCCGCGTGAACAAAAAATATTGTGTTGTGAATTTCACACTAAAGCTAATGCCCTTAATGCAGATGCGATGAAAATATTAGAGGAGTCAGTTGATCGCCTTGAACAAGATAATTATCAAGGCCTTGTCGTCTATAATGAGGCAATGAATTTCTCCGCTGGTGCTGATTTAAATACCATGATTGGTCTAGCGGATGTGAAAGACTGGAAAGGTATTGATAAATACCTATCAGATTTCCAATCTGCATGTAAAAAAATGAAATATGCAACCAAGCCCACAGTCAGTGCTGTTGCAGGACTCGCTATTGGAGGAGGGTTTGAAGTAGCATGCCAAACTTCTAAGATGGTCGCTCACATGAATAGTACTTTAGGCTTAGTAGAGACAGGTGTGGGTCTTGTACCAGGCGGTGGTGGATGTAAAGAATTATTATGGCGATGGGTGCAAGATGATAAATATTCAAGCGATCATGATCAAGCAGCCCTTCAAGTATTTGATATTATAGGGTATGGTCTGATGGCACACTCTCCACTCCAAGCCAAAAAGCACAAATTTTTCTTAGACAGTGATATTTTTGTTTTGAACCGAGATAATCTTTTAGTGGAAGCGTTTGAACAAGTATCTGCTTTGAAAGACGGTTACTCCGCTCCAGAAAAGCCAAAGTTCGTTCTTAGCGGCCCTGAAGTAAAAGAGAAAATGCACCAAGTTTTGTTAGATTTAGAGCAAAAAAACATTATTTTTGGCTACGATGTGGATATTGGTCTGCATTTAGCGGACGTCCTTAGTGGTGGAGAAACAACCAAATCAAAAGAATTGACTGAAACGGACTTATATAATTTAGAGCGACAGTCTTTGATAAATTTAATACAATCCAATAAGACGAGGGATAGGATCCATGCAATGTTGTCTACAGGGAGAAGACTGAAAAACTAATGAGTAATTTTGAACAAGGAATGCATAAAAATGATGCAAACTTTGTTCCCTTAACTCCTATCAGTTTCCTTGATCGTATTAAAGACGTCTATCCCGACTACGAAGCTTTAGTATACAAAGAAAGAAAATATTCTTGGAAACAGGTTTATGACCGATGCACTCGATTTGCGAGCGCTTTAACAAAAGTAGGAATTGGTAAGGGTGATGTTGTCTCTATTATGGCAGCCAATACTCCTGAAATGTTCGAAGCACACTATTCTGTGCCTATGACGGGCGGTGTTGTGAATACAATCAATACTCGATTGGATACCAGAACTGTAGCTTACATATTAGATCATAGTGACTGTAAAGTTTTTATTGTGGACCGACAATTTCACAATGTAGTTGTGGATGCCTTAGCACAAGTTGACCGAGAGATCATGGTCATTGACATTGATGACAAACAAGCGGGACTTGAAGATATCCCCGCAATTGGAAAATTAGAATATGAAAGTTTTTTAGAAACTGGCGATGAAGGATTTGAATGGATCAGACCAGATGATGAGTGGCAAGCAATTTCACTAAGCTATACTTCAGGTACAACAGGAAATCCTAAAGGTGTCGTTTATCATCATCGAGGTTCTTATTTGATGTCAATGGGAAGTATTAGCGCCTGGAACATGCCTAACCGCCTGACGTACCTATATACCGTTCCTATGTTTCACTGTAACGGCTGGGGGTATCCTTGGACTCTGGCTATGCTGCACGCCCGTGTGATTTTTATTAGAAATATTGTTGTTAAAGAAATTTTTGAATTAATCGATGAATATGATGTAACGCATTTTGGAGGAGCGCCGATTGTTTTAAATATGATCGCCAACGCTCCAGCTGAGGATCAAAAGGCATTGAAAAATAAGGTTTATGTCATGACTGCGGGAGCCCCGCCTCCTAGTTCAATTCTTCAAAAAATGGAGTCCTTGGGCTTTGAGGTCATGCATGTTTACGGTCTGACAGAAACATATGGCCACGTTGTTCACTGTGCTTGGAATAAGGACTGGAATAGTTTAGCGGAAGATAAACGATCTGAGTTGAAAGCTTATCAAGGAGTTCGCTATCCACACACCGAAATGGTATCGGTTATGAATCCTGATACACTCGAACCCGTTCCCTCTGATGGAGAAACCATGGGTGAGATTATGATCCGAGGAAACACTGTGATGATGGGATATTATAAAAATGAAGAGGCCTCTAAAGAGTCTATGAAAAGTGGATGGTTTCACTCCGGGGACTTGGCAGTAATGCACTCAAGTGGATATATCCAAGTTAAAGATCGATCAAAGGATATCATCATTAGTGGGGGTGAAAATATCTCCTCGGTAGAAATCGAAAATATCATTACAAGGCATCCTGCCGTATCACTAGCAGCTGTTGTCGCGAGGCCTGATGAAAAGTGGGGGGAGACACCTTGTGCTTTTATAGAATTGGCCGACGGCCAAACGGTTGAGGAAGATGAGCTCAAGAAATTTTGTCGCGAGCATTTAGCAGGATTTAAAATGCCTAAAACTTTTGTATTCCAAGTCTTACCAAAAACGTCAACGGGTAAAATTCAAAAGTACGAACTAAGAGAAACAGTCAAAAAACTTTAATTAACTTTTTTATTTTTATCTTCAGTATTGATAACTTTGATAGCTTTAAGCTTTTTGTAGCACATATAGCAGACAAGATTGTGATGACTTTTAATTAGGTTTTGTACTTTCTTTGGGGCTGTTCGAATTTCAGACTCAATGTAGACGCTATCCATGACGGATAATTCTCCCTCGCAGTATTTACACTTTTCTGCCATCTCTAGTATTTTAAATTTTTCTTAATTTTGTTCCAATACTGAAAAAATCTTTTTGCAGGTTGAAGATAGTTATCCTGTAACAAGAAGTAATCGGGCAATTGCTCTACGTCATAGGCATCACCGAGCTTTTGAAATAACTCTTGGTACATAGGCCTAAAAGTAGCTTTGGTTGTGATTTTTGAAATGGGATTTTGATTATGGATTTCTTGCAATATCTCATATGTGTTTCCCTGATATACCTCAGCTCCTGCCTCTTTGGCCAAAAAGTATCTATTTTCAATGATTTTTTCACTAAGTTCGTAGCCTTCGCTCAAGGCATCGTCAAAGATGTATACAGGATTTCCTTCAATGCCCAGAGGTACTCTCATGAACTCATCATATAAAAAGATCAGGTTCATAAATTGGGAAAGAGCCTCGAACTAATCTCATCATAGCTTCCATCTATTTCTTGGTTTTTCTCTGTAATAATCTCAATTGAGCGGTGGCAGTATTTATGAACATTTTCTAAATTAAAAATATAGGGCTTTCCTGCAAAGGTGCTCGCTATCCACTGCCAAGAAAAGTTATTACTCGCAATATCACCATCTAGCAAATGGCTTAAAAAAAACTTTGCTCCTGCCTGCCACTTCACTCTTCTAAAATGGACAATATAAGAGGCCAAATACATACGTGAGTGGTTATGCAGATAACCAGTAGTAAGAAGCTGGTTGATAAAAACATTGATTACCTGTGTTGGAGTTTTTGCAGATGTGATGTCTTCAGGTAAGTCGTCTTGATACTCGTGTGTTTGAAATCCTGTTTTATATTCTTCCACATCTGTCCATAGTTGATCGGGATGATGATAGGCGTAACTTCTCCAAAAATCTCTCCATGCTAATTCTTGGATAAATTTTTCGCTCTCATTAAAAGCATATTTATCTCGAATATGTTCATAGATCTCTTTATTTGAAATAATTCCATATTTGATGTGAGCAGATAATCTCGAAATTTGTCCATTGAGAAAGTTTCTGGTCTTTGCATAGAGAGCTGGATTAAAAGAATTAAATTTTTCTAAAGCATCTTGCCTTGAGGTTACAGCGCTATTTGATTTAGTCGATGAGGGGATGAGATCTTGAATATTTGAAATTTTCATTTCTAGTTATACATACAAATTTGGCTAATAGATTGTTTGTAAATCAAACGTAATTTGACTTCCAGGAGACAGTTGAGAAATCTTGGATATATCTTGCTCATTTAAAATTGCAATCTTTGGATATCCACCAGTGCATGGGATATCTCGCATCAATACAATAGGCTGCCCATCACTTGGCACTTGAATAGACCCAGGTAAAATACCTTCAGACAAAATATCGTGTGACTCAGAGCTGAGGATGGCCTCTCCTTTGAGCCTGATGCCCATCCGATCACTTTGGGCTGATATTGTATAAGTACTGCTAATAAACGATTGTAGAGCCTGATCTGTAAAAAATTGAAGTTGAGGACCAGGATAAACTTTAAAGTTTGTCTCCTTTTTGTAAGCAGGGTTTGGTATAGATAAATGATCCCATGAACTCACATCTTCCAGAATTTCAAAAGTATCATCAACTTTCAACGGCCTATTGATAGAGCCAATTCCTGCCTTTGTATCAGTAGAGAAACTCTTTAAACAAGGATCTAACCCAAGCCCATGTTCAACGGCGATGTAACCATAAACAGAGTCGATTGTATTATGAATATTCAACTCATCCCCTTCAAATAAATTTATACTTTTATAGGGTTGGCATATAATTTGAGTACCATTATTTTTTTGTATATTCATATTACAATTTCCACCTACACAAACCTTTATGGAACCTTCCTTTACTTTTATTGAGGGTCCCACATAGGCAAATTCAATAAATTGATTATGATGGAGTGGTATAATTTTTTCTAATTCTTTAATTATTCGTTGGTCCATAGCTCCACTGGGGGAAACCCCTAAGTGTTGATAATGAAACCTTCCAAAATCTTGAATAGTTAAATGAGTCCCTGTACGGGTGATCACAAGTGAGTTCATGAGGAGAACTCCTTGATCAATTCATTAATTGAAAAATGTTTCTTTTGGATTTGCTGAAACTCTTTGTGGTTGACAGAGTAAAAACTTACCTTGTCTCCGGGTAAAAAAAGAGAGGGGTTAGGGTTTTGAAGATCAAATATATCGAAGGGTATTTGTCCGATAATATTCCAGCCACCCGGTGATACTTTTGGATAGATGCAAGTGTGGTTTTTAGCTATTCCAATGGATCGAGCAGGAATTTTAATTCTTGGAGTAGCTAATCGTGGTGTAATCAATTGAGAGGGGATATCGCCCAGATACGGAAATCCCGGCATGAAGCCTATATAATAAGTATAGTAACTCTCAGAGCTATGGAGGTTTATAATCTCTTCTTTTGTTGTCTGATGAAGTTTTTGAATTATCTTTAAATCTAAAGCGAAACTTTCATCATAACAGGCAGGTATTATCCATGATTTATTGGAACTTTTATGGGATTGAGGTTTTATCTCGTTCATTTCATTAGTAATTTTTTCTATATTTTGATCGCGTATTTCAGAATTTTCAAAAATGATCACAATTTTATTAAATGAGGGGATTATATTAAGTAAAGGCAGTCCAAGATTTGAAATAGTTGAAAATGCTTTATTCACCTCTATCGATATAGATTTTGAGGAGTCATCTCCAAAATCTAAGACCATCCCTCGGTCTCCATAAGAATTTATTCCTTTGAAATACACACTAATATCTTAATGTAACTTTGGTGCATTTGAATAAAATTAATTTTAATTCTGATATAGCAGAAAAAGATCATAGATTTTTTGAGTCTGTTGATATGCAACTAATAGACAAAATTAGCTCTGCTAATATATCCTGTTTATTTCATGGTGGTTCAAAAGAAGTTGTTTCTAAAGCACTTGGTTATTGTAATACAAAAAATGTTTCAATCGGAGCTCATGTCTCGTTTTTAGATAGAGATAACTTTGGACGGTCACAAATTAATTGGAACAAGCAACTCATCCATAAAATTCTCAACGATCAATTACTTTTTATTCATAACCTTGCATTTGAAATGAGTGCTACAGTAACTCATATCAAACTTCACGGAGCTTTAAGTAATATGGCGTGTATTGACCAGGATCTTTCTGCTGAAATAGTAGGCTACCTAAATAAAAATTACCCTTCTTTGATATTACTTGCGCCAGCTTTAAGTGAACTTGCAAAAATGAGCTTGGAGAGTGACACCGCTACCGCTCTTGAGGTTTTTGCAGATCGCACCTATGAAGGCAATGGCACACTCACGCCTCGTTCTGTCAGGGGCTCCTTAATCACAAACCCCAAAAGTGCCAGCGAACACGTTCGAGCAATGCTCATACAAAAGGGAATTATTTCTCGCGCAGGGGATACTTTAAAAACAGATATACATTCAATCTGTGTACATAGCGACACACCAAATAGTATTGAAATATCTGAACAAATTTGCATACTCCTTGAAGAAATGAAGATAAAGCAAGTAACACTTCCAGAATTTTTTTAAAACTATTATGGGAAATTATTTTTTTTACGGCACACTTCGTTCTATTTCAGTTTTAGAAAAAGTTATTGGAAAGAAATCTAACTATTTAGACATAATTTCTGCTTTTGCACCTAAAAGTGAATTACGCCTTGTCATTGATGAGAATTTCCCAGTTATAATCTTTGGTGATAACTACACGGGCGTTGATGGGATATTAGTGAAAGGTCTAACTGACGATGATATTGCACGCATCCGTTTTTTTGAAGACGTCGAATTTGCTCCTAAAATAATGTCCGTTGAGACTGATGGAAAACTCTCAGAGGCAAAATATTTCTCTCAAAAAGGAGTCAAGCCTTCTATGGATCCTTGGTTTTATGAGGAATGGAAAGACAAAGACGAGGCTTTGACTTTAGTGACCACTGAACTTTGGATGCAACTTTATGGGAAATATACAGCGGAAGAGGCAGATCAGTATTGGAGTGATGTTAAAAAACAAGCTTATCATCAGTATCACTCTCAACAATGAGGGTTATTAATTTATTTCTACTTTTTTACTTTTTATTTACCCCCCATTCTTTTTCTAACGAGACTAGTTGGAATTTGCTAAAAGATGGCGGTAAAGTAGTTTTTATTCGTCATGCTTACGCTCCAGGGGGTGGAGATCCTGATAACTTTGAATTAGAAGACTGCTCAACACAAAGAAATTTAAATCAACAAGGAATTCGTCAATCCCAAACAATAGGCAAATTATTTATTGAATATTCTATACCTGTAGACCTTGTCTATTCTAGTCAGTGGTGCCGTTGCCAAGATACAGCTCGGTATGCGTTTGGAGATTTTGAGAATTTTAGTGCATTAAACTCTACGTTTTCTGGTAAGTACCAAAAAAATCACACAAAACAAATGTTGGAATTGAGTGAATTTATCAATAGATGGGACGATAGTGGGGGGAACCTAATTTTCGTCACGCATTATGTGATCATCGGCGGCTTTCTTGATTATTATCCAAACTCTGGTGAAATTGTGATTGCAGATAAATCTTTAGCAATTTTAGGAACTATAAAAGTAGACCTCTAAAAGAATACCCTTTCAATAAACCAATATAAACCTATTAAGGAGATTATAACAGAAATAGGAATTTGCAAAAATGCTCGATACCAAATTTGACGTGAGGGTAGAATAAAAATAATTGATGCAAGAATAATGATTGCTATTTGAGCTACTTCAACTCCAACGTTAAATGAAATCAGACTTATTACCAGTTGACTTGTATTCAAACCGATATCTCCAAGAACAAAAGCAAAACCTAAGCCATGAATTAATCCAAAGATGAAAATTATGATATAACGAGGAACAATCAAACGTCTTTGAAAAATATTTTCTATTGCGACATAACTGATAGATAGAGCTATCAAGGGTTCTACAATTACTGCAGGGATAAAGATTAAATTAAAACTAGCAAGAATTAGTGTAATAGAATGTGCCAGTGTAAACATGGTAACTTGAAGTAATAGAGGTTTAAATTTAATTGCATAAAAAAAGATACCTATAATAAATAATATATGATCTAGCCCTTTAGGAACAATGTGCTCTATTCCTAGAATTAAATATTCAATTATTGTTTTTCCTACTGAGGATTGTGACTGTTGTGATAAAAGGGGCGATTTTTCAGCTGGCTGTAAATAACTTGTAAACAAGACAGACTCTTTTGATAAATCTTCAAATTGTCTAATTACAACAGGTCCTATCTTTTTATCAAATTGAACTGTAAACGTAGAAAAGTCTTTGATATCGAAATTGAGATATAAAACAGTATCTCTCGGCATCTCTTCGTTTGTCTCATCAAACGTCTCTACTTTATTTAGTAAGAGAGGTATGATCTCACTCTCGTTATTGATTTGGATCTTATTAATAAATTTAGACTTATTTTTAAATACTAACTTTTCTATTTCTTGAACAGAAAAGGCCCTAAATTGGTCATATTTTTGAGACTGAGGAGAATTATTTGTATCAACATAAACCGAAGCATCAATTTCAGACAGCACAGTTTCAGCATTCAATTTAAATTCAATTGAAGCATTTTCCTCTATAATGGTAATATCTACGATCGCAGGTTTAATTTCATGTGTATGCAGAGGAGGGCTTAATAGAAGAATTAAAAAGAATAAGTACTTTATCATTTAGTCATGTTTACCAAAGTTCAATTAAGAATTCTTTATGTTTTTTCATTCCTCACTGCTTGCATTGTTCAGGTAAGTGCTCACGAATTTTGGATTGAGCCAACTAAATACCAGATTAATGATAACATAATAAATGCTCACTTGAGAGTGGGACAAGAATTTCAAGGTATGGCCTTAATGTATAATCCACAAGATTTTAAAACTTTTAAAATTTTATCTGGGTCTAAAAATAAAAAAGAAAAAGTCAAAGGTATACTTGGAGATGTACCAGCATTAAACACAAAGACAAAGTTGGAAGACTTATTAATTATTTATCACGAAACTACTGATAAATTTGTAAATTACAAAAAATTTCAAAAATTTAAGGATTTTGTTTCTGAAAAGGGTTATGAACAATTAATTCAAACTCATTTAGATAAAGACTTTCCCCAAAGTAATTTTATGGAGAGTTATCGGCGTTATGCAAAATCTTTAATTACCACAAGTAGTGCTAGTAAAGGAAAAGATAAAAAAACAGGACTTTTATTTGAATTTGTTTTAGATCAAAACCCTTATACAAATTTTGACTCTAATCAAATAAGTGCAACTTTATTTTATAAAAAAAAACCACTACCAAATAACCTCATCACAATTTTCTCAAAATATAAAAACTCTAAATTATCTGTTTCAAATGTCAAAACAGATGAGAAAGGTAAATTTACTTTTGAAACAGAATCAGGTAAGGAGTATCTATTAGACTCAGTTGTCATTTATCCATTAAAATCAAAGCCTGATGAACAAGAACCAATTTGGCATAGTGACTGGGCCTCTACAACGTTCTTAGTTCCTGAAAATAATCTTTAATTTTTATTTATTAGTATAAAATATTAAATATGATTTTTGCTCTTAAAGTAATACTAGCTGCACTTATAATTACATTTGCAAGCTGGCTTTCTGGTAAAAGACCAGAGCTATCTGGATTTATTATCGCTCTTCCAATCGCGAGTATTATCGCCATTGCCTTCTCTTTCTTAGAGCATAAAAATACCGAAAATACTGTAATTTTTGCTAAAAGTATTTTAATTGGAGTACCTGTCTCATATTTATTTTTCTTACCCTTCTTCTTCGCAAAAAATCTTAATATGAATTTTTGGCTAATTTACTTGATCGGATTAACTTTGCTAGTAATAGGATATTTTGTTCACAAATACATTATGAGCCTTATTTAGATGTTTGAGTTATTTGCAGACTCAACTCCAAATGCTAGAAAAATTTCAATAATGTTAGAGGAGATCAACGAAAATTACTCGATTACATTTATTAACTTAAACAAAGGTGAACAGTTCCATGAAGATTTTAAAAAAATCTCACCTTTTTCAAAAATTCCTGTACTCAGACATGAAAACCAGACTATCTTTGAATCTGGTGCAATATTAATATATTTAGCAAACTTCTCTGGAGAGTTTTATGGTTTAAATCAAAATTTAACGACTCAATGGCTGATGGCACAGATGGGTTATATTGGACCAATGTTAGGTCAGCATCATCAATTTCATCATTACAACCCAGGTAAAAGTGAATTTGGAGAACAAAGATATTTTAAAATAGCAGAAACTATTTACAAAAATTTGGATGATCATTTATCTAACAATGAATATTTAGCAAGAGAATATTCAATTGCTGACATTGCAACATTCCCTTGGATTGCACGACATCCAATCCACGATATTGGTTTAAATAAATATTTAAATTTGACCAGATGGTATAATAAAATTGCACTTAGACCTGCTGTTATAAAGGGTTACGATTTAATGAAAGATGGCACAGTGCCGCCAAGTACAAATTAAAATGAAAGTATATTTCAATGGATCATGTAATATTTGTAATGCTGAAATAAGTCATTATAAAAAAAAAACATGTGATATAAACTACGTTGATATCTCCAAAGACAGAGATGAACATATAAATCACCTTTCAAAAAAAGATTTATTCAGAAGAATGCACGTTTACCATCAGGGTAGGCTGATCTCAGGATCAGAGTCATTTTTAATTTTGTGGGATACCATGCCCAGATGGAAATATTTATCGTTAATATTAAAGTTACCAATTTTTAAACAATTATGGAATATTGCATACGAAACGTTAGCTTTATTATTATATTATAAAAATAAATCTAAGATTTGAGGAGAACCATTCTTGCAGTCAAACCACAAGAATGGTTTTTTGGAGGATTAAGGTTAATCACAATTTTTACCTTTATCTTATAAAAATGGATCAAATAGATTGCCTTTAAAAAAATAGTATTAACTAAATTAATTTTCGAGGTTGATTCTTTTTTATAACTTCGCCAATAAAATACAAAGAACCTCCAAAATAAACAGAAGTCTGTTTTGAGGATATTTTATTTATAGTTTTAAAAGACTGCTCTAAAGAGTCAGCAAAATATAAAGAGAGATTTTTGGGCAATAGTTCTTTAGTAATAGAATTTTCTTCTTCCATTTTCACTACTAAAATCTTATTAAAGTGTTTTGTCAAACTATTAAGCATTTGCAAATATTTTTTATTATTTAAAAAAGAGCATATTAATATTTTTTTATTTTTAGTTAATGATGCAATCAAGGCTCTCATTCCATCTATATTGTGGAATCCATCTAAATAAATATCTTTGAATTTTTTAATCTTTCTTGTTAACACACCACTTTTAATTTTTTGTAATCTCCCTGGCCATTGACAATTTGTTAATGCTTTTTGCGTCACTTCCGCATCAAATGCATCTTTTAAAATATTTTTTGCTAAATGTATTCCTAATCCAGCATTAATTAATTGATGTGAGCCCAATAAATTTAATTTTGACATATCTACTTTTACATTATCAGAAATATAAAATTTAGATCTTATCTTCCATTCATCATTATAAATATCTGCATTCAATTTTCTTTTCTTTAGTTGTAACTTAATATAATTCATTACTCCTAATTTTTGCCTGTTAACAACAATGGTACTTTTTGAATTCACAATACCTAATTTTTCGAATGCGATTTGATTTAAGGAAGTACCAAGATAGTCTTGATGATCTAAGGAAATCGGAGTAATAGCTACAAATTTTGATTTTTTGATTATATTTGTAGCGTCAAACCTTCCACCGAGTCCCACCTCCAAAATTAAATAGTCAGCTTTATGATCTTGAAAAGCTTTAAAAGCTGCCGCTGTAGTTATTTCAAAAAAAGTAATTAAATTTCCATCATTTATATTTTCACAATATCTTAAATATTTTAACAACTTTTGATTGGAAATATCTTTTGATCTTAATTGTATTCTTTCATTAAACTTTACTAGGTGTGGGGTAGAGTAAACATGTGTTGAATATCCATGTTGGTTGAGTATTGACTTTAAAATTGCTGCTGTTGAACCCTTCCCATTAGTACCGGCTATATGAATTACTTTTGGTAATAAACTCTCATCAAAATCTATTTTTTTAAGGAGCTTTTTAATTCTGCCTAAAGATAAGTCAGAAAACTTAGGGTGAAGTTTTAGTAGTCTTTGAAAAATGGGATCTTGCAAGATCTTATTTTTTTACAAAAGATAAAACTTTTGAGAGAGATTGATTTAATTCTTTACGATGAACAACCATATCAATCATCCCGTGCTCTAAAAGATATTCAGCTGTTTGAAAATCCTCAGGTAACTGTTCTTTAATCGTTTCCTCTATCACTCTTTTGCCAGCAAAACCAATCATACTTCCTTTTTCTGCAATAATGATATCTCCAAGCATGGCAAATGAAGCACTAACACCACCTGTAGTTGGATGTGTTAGAACACTGACATATGGAATTTTATTTTGATCTAACATATTTACAGCAGCAACCGTTTTAGGAAGTTGCATCAAACTTACTATACCTTCTTGCATTCTAGCGCCACCTGAAGAAGCAACAGAAATAAAAGGACAATTTGATTCAACAGCTTTCATACAACCAATCTTAAAAGCTTCCCCGACAAACTGGCCCATTGAACCACCCATAAAATTAAAATCTAAAATAAAAATTACTACTTGAGTGTTTCCAATCTCACCTTTAGCAACAACGGCTGCATCTTTTCTATCAGTCTTTTTTTGGGCATCTTTCATTCTGTCGGAATACTTTTTTAGATCTTTGAATTTTAAAGGGTCATTATTCTCAAAAGGAATATCAATTATTTCGTATGCATCATTATTAAATAAATTTAAAAGTCTACTATTCACATCTATGTTCATGTGATTGTCACAATGAGAACAAACGAATAGATTTTCTTTAAGATCAGATTTATATAACATTAAGTTACATTTATTACAGTTTGTCCAAAGATCTGAGGGTGAGTCCCTTTTTGTGACAAAAGAGCTTAGCTTAGGTTTAACAAAATCTGTAAGCCAGTTCATTTAAATCTTTACTTCTTGAATAAATTTTTTCAAACCAATTACATATTTATTAAGATCCATTTTTAAATCAAAATATTTTTGTATAAGAGCAGAGCCAATTATAACACCATCAGCATTAGTTTTTTTTGATATTTCGAGCACATCTTTTTTTGACTTTATACCAAATCCCACTAAAACTGGAATATTTGTCATCTTTTTTAGAAATTTAACATTTTTATTAATTTCTTTGAAATCTAATTTATTTGAGCCAGTAATTCCCGTTGCTGATACATAATAAATAAAACCTTTTGAACCCTTTAAAAGTTTTTGAGCTCTTTTCTTATCTGTCATCGGCGAGATTAATTTAATCAAATGAATATTATTTTTAGATAAAGACTTTTTAATTTCACTTTCTTCTTCAAAAGGTAAATCCACAATGATTATTCCATCAACAATATTCTTTATACTTTTAATGAATTTATCTAAACCAAATTTGCGAACAGTATTTAAATAGCACATAATAACAAATGAAGTATTGTTTTTAGATTTACTTAATTCTTTTATTAAATTTAATGATTGTTGTGTTGACAGGTTTGAACTAAGTGCAAGTTTATTTGCTTCTTGAATAATAGGCCCATCTGCCATCGGATCAGAAAAGGGAAGTCCAAATTCAATAACATCAGGTTGATGAGATAGTATTTCATTGAAGATTTTTTTACTTTGAGACAATGTAGGAAATCCACATGTCATAAACAATGAAAGTATTTTTTTTTTAGGAAGAGTGTCTAAATTATTCATCTGCGTCAAACCCAATCGCTTTAGCTGCGGTAAATAAATCTTTATCACCTCTTCCACACATATTTAAAATTACAACTTTATTTTTATGTTTATTTTTAAATGCTTTAATTAAGTAGGCTAGAGCATGTGAGGGTTCTAGTGCAGGGATAATTCCCTCTAATTTTGAACATGTTTGAAATGCTTCAAGGGCTTCTTTATCGTTTATACCAAAGTACTTTACTCTTTTAATATCTTTTAGGTGGGAGTGTTCAGGCCCTACACCAGGATAATCGAGACCGGCAGAAATAGAATGAGCTTCTTTTATTTGTCCATCTTTGTCTTGTAAGACATAACTGTAACTACCATGTAAAATACCAGGAGTTCCAGAGGTCATTGTAGCAGCTGTTTCTTCTGTTTTAACGCCTCTACCTGCTGCCTCAACTCCAATAATCTTTACCTTTTTATCGTTTAAAAATGGATAAAATAAACCCATAGCATTTGATCCGCCTCCAACACAAGCTATCAAATAATCTGGTAGTTTTTTCTCAACTTTTAGTATTTGCTCTCTAGCCTCTTTTCCAATTACAGATTGAAAATCCCTTACCATTTTTGGATAGGGGTGGGGACCTGCAGTGGATCCAATAATATAAAAAGTATCTCTAACATTTTTAATCCAATCCCTTAAAGCTTCATTCATTGCATCTTTTAAAGATTTACTTCCAGACTCAACGGGAATAATGGTGGCGCCCAGAAGCTTCATTCGGAAAACATTTGGCTTTTGTCTTTCGATATCTTTAGAACCCATGTAGATATAACAAGGAAGTCCGAAAAGAGAACAAACGGTAGCTGTTGCAACTCCGTGTTGTCCAGCACCCGTTTCAGCAATAATTCTTGTTTTACCCATTTTTTTTGCAAGAAGTATCTGCCCTAAGCAATTATTAATTTTATGGGCCCCTGTATGATTTAGCTCATCTCTTTTAAAATATACTTTTGGTCCATTAATAAACTTAGATAAATTTTTGGCGTAGTGCAAAGAGGATGGCCTCCCCACATAGTTTTTAAAAAGATCATTCAGCTCTTTTTTAAATTTTTTATCCTTTTGAATTTTTTTGTAAGATTTATCTAAATTTAATAATAGGGGCATTAAAGTTTCTGCAACATACATGCCACCAAATTCACCAAATCTTCCAATAGTACTAGGTTGTTTATATGTTTTCATTAATTATAAATTGATGAAATGATGCCATCTATCAAAGTAAGGCTTTTTTCACCTGGTTGTTCCTCTACACCAGAGTTTATATCAACAAAATCTGCACCTGTTAAGTTAATTGCTTTTTTTATATTAGTGACATTTAGACCTCCTGACAAAATATAAGGAAGATTTTTAATATTTTCAAAATCAGACCAATTCCAAGTTTTATTGTTTCC
>CABZUC010000001.1 GCA_902528805.1 uncultured Alphaproteobacteria bacterium | reverse complement strand
CCTAATTCTAAACCAGTTACTCTATCGTCTACATTGCTTAATGCGGAGAGAAAGATTACAGGTGTATTAACTCTATTTTTAATTGTATTTTCATAAAAATCCAGACCTGTGCTGTCAGGTAGCATTACATCTAAAACAATCAAATCAAACAAGAATAGTTTTACTAATTTTTTTGCTTCTTCAATGTTTACCGCTTTAGATACAATATAATCATTATTTATTAATAATTTTTCAATAAGCGCTTGGAGAGTTTCATCATCTTCAACTAGAAGTATATGCTTATCATTCATTACAATGACTCTATAATATTAATAAAACCAGACATATTTTTTGGATCTATCTTTTTAAATATTTTTATAATTTTTTCATTTATTCTATTTGTTGTTTTTTCAATTAACTCTTCCCCGTTTTTGGTTATTGAAATTGTCTTATTATCTAGATTTAATATATTTTTTATCTGTAAATCTTTTAGTATTAAATTTAAATTTTGTTTTTTTAAAAATACTTTATTTGCAATATCAATCTTCTTTTTAAATCCTTTTTTAATCTCTAAAATCACTATTAACTCATTAAATGTTAAATTATTTAATTCACAACAAATTTGGATCTCTCTTTGAAGAGATTTATAAGATCTATGTAAACCTAAAATTATCTCTAGAGTATTTTCTTTTTTAAAATATAAAGTATCGGCAAAACTTAAATTCATAAGATATAAATATAATTATATTGTGAATTTTAATAAATAATATTACATTATTTCGAATTATGGAAATTATCCCCTTTGATAAAAGAATTGGTTTTATCTGGTATAACGGTGAATTTGTTGAATGGCAAAATGCCACTACTCACGTGCTTAACCATGGTTTGCATTATGGCAGTTGTGTTTTTGAAGGTTTAAGAGTTTATGGGGAAAAAATTTATAAATTAGAAAAACATACTGATAGGTTGTTTTTTTCTGCACAAAGAATGGGCATCGATGTGCCTTATTCTAAAGATGAGATAAATAGAGCTCACGAGGAAACCATTAAAAAAATGAATATAAAGTACGGTTACGTTCGTCCTGTAATTTGGAGAGGAAGTGAAATGATGGCTATTTCTGCTCAAAAAAATAAGATTAATGTAGCTGTTGCTACTTGGGAATGGCCTAGTTATTTCACTAAAGAAGATCGATTAAAAGGAATATCTCTTCAAACAGCTGTTTGGAAAAGACCTCCTCCAGATTGTATACCAACAGACACTAAAGCAGCCGGTCTGTATATGATTTGCACTTTAAGTAAACATGAGGCTGAAAAGAATGGTTATACCGATGCTTTGATGCTGGATTATAAAGGAAGAGTAAGTGAGTCTACTGGTTCAAATATCTTTTTAGTGATTAATGGTGAAATTCATACCCCTGTACCTGATTGTTTCTTAAATGGTATTACGAGACAAGCGGTAATAGAAATTGCAAAAAATGAAGGTATTAACGTAATCGAAAGAGATATATATCCAGACGAAATTTCAAAAGCTGAGGAAATTTTTCTTACAGGATCTGCTGTCGAGGTAACCCCAGTTGGTAAAATTGATAATCAAAATTTTAAAGTTGGAAATATTACAACTAAGATTTCAAGTCTATATATGAAAGAAGTAGACCCTAATTACGAAGACAACGATTAATTAATAATTTCTCTCCATTTTAACATTTTTTCATTATCTTTATTTTTTTGATTGACCATTTCTTTCTCTCCGTTGTCTAATAAATGAAATTTCCAAAAAGCAACATCTATCTTTAAGCTATCAATTACATACTCACACGCCTCTATAGAATTTGATCGGTGAGACGAGGAAGTAATTACTAAAACTATTTTTTCTCCCAAGTTTAATCTTCCTATTCTGTGAATTATTAAACATTCACTAAGATCCCATTTTTTTAAAGCTTGTAGTCTAATTTTTTCAAGCTGAGATATTGCCAATTCTTCGTAACATTCTAAATATATTCCTTTAATTTTAGTATTTGAAAAACTTAAATCAGACCTTACTGTTCCCAAAAAAAAACTATACGCACCATTTTTATTAGAAGATATGTTTTTGAACTCATTTTCTAGATCAAAACTTTCTTTTACAATTTTTATCATTATCCACCTGTGACAGGTGGCAGAAAAGCCAAAACGTCACCGTTATTTAATATTCGATCATTATCGTTTAACTCATTCAAGTTAAGAAAGTACTTCACACTGTCATCTTTAAATATTTCTTGAAATATTGGGTCTTTTGAAATGAGGTTATTCTTTAATTCTTTAAAGCTTATTGCTTTATCTAATTCAATTAGATCATGGCTTTTTTTTAGCTTAACCCTTATCCAGGAAAAATATTTTATTGTAA
The DNA here is from genome assembly GCA_902528805.1 of uncultured Alphaproteobacteria bacterium. Lineage (GTDB taxonomy): Bacteria > Pseudomonadota > Alphaproteobacteria > HIMB59 > HIMB59 > HIMB59. The sequence goes on along the minus strand of CABZUC010000001.1, from coordinate 87,552 downwards.
TATTCAAATATGCTTTAGACCCTTTGCTACATAATTGTATCCTGATAACAAAGTAATTATAGCAGCAAGCCACAATGTAACTAACCCCAAATTCCATAAGAAATCGTTTAACTCAAAACCTAAGCTTATAATAAGAATAGATAAACTAACCATTTGAAAAGTAGTTTTATATTTAGCTAACTTACTAACTGGCATATCAGTATTCAATTTTGCTAAAAATTCTCTTAGGCCTGAAATTGCTATTTCTCTTAACAAAATAATTATAGCAGGAATAACATGAACATCAGCAATGACTCTTGTATCAATTAAAACAATGATAACCGCAGCAATTAAAAGTTTATCAGCAATCGGATCTAGTAACGTACCAAGTTTAGAAGATTGATTTAAAGTTCTAGCTAAATATCCATCAAAATAATCAGATATTGAAGAAACTATAAATAATAACCCAGCTATTAGAACAACATTAGAGTTATCTGAAAAAAGTAAATATAAAATTATGGGTATTAATATAATTCTAACAAAAGTTATTATATTAGGTATTGTGTAGATCCTAGCCATTTATCTTATCTAATATAGCCTTTATATTTTTTGAATTTAAACCTTTTATTTGAGTTAACTCATCTCTATTTGCCCGCTTTAAATTTTGCACACTTCCGAAAAAATTGATAACTCTCATTTTTTTTACTTTCCCTATGCCATCTATGTCATCTAAAAAACTAGTTTTTAATGAGTCGGACATCCTTTTCATACTATTTTTTTTAGATAGTTTGTGAGCTTGATCTCTCATTTTTTGAATAAATCCCTCTATTTGAGGATTATCTTTTAAAGATAAATTTTTCTCATCTATTAAATGATATCTATCAAACCTGAAATCCCTCTTAAAACCTTTAGAAACACCAATTAATTTAATATTTTCGTTAATACCACTTTCATTGATAGCTTCTTGACATATCTTTAAGTAAGGTTGCGCACCATCTATGATTATTATATCAGGTAAAATCTTATCATCTTTGGAAAAGCGAGATTTAAATACTTTTCTCATTAAGTCTGCATCACCAAATTTTTTTAAATCATAGTCTTTAAATTTATAAGTTCTTGAGTCCTTAATACTGAAACCCTCTTCATTAAATACTACATATGAAGCAACCGCATAATTATTTCCGAAAAAACTATTGTCATAGGCTTCTACTCGTTCAACATTATTTTTGATATTAAATTTAATCTTCAGTAAGTTTAAAATTTCTTGATTATTAACATATTTTTGTTTTTGAAGACTTACCTCTTTATCATTACGTTTAGCGGTAAGATTTGATATTTTTTGTATACCTACAATATTATTACTTTTTAGAGATACATCTATTTTGTAGTTTTCTTTCATAATAGATTTTAATTCGTTATATCCTTGAATTTTTTTTGAAATAATTATTTTTTTTGGCCTAAAACTTTTTAAATAAAATTGTATAATTAATGAGGTAGGATCAATATCTTCTTCAAATTTATCAGAATAGTATATTAAATTTCCTCCGAGATATCTCCCATATCTAATAAAACCAATATAAATTGAAAAATGTTTTTTATTATCAATATGGATATAATCAAAATTAGTCTCTTGGGTACTTATTTTTACTTCTTCTCTAATAATATAATTTAATGATTGAATGCTATCTCTTAATTCTGCAGCTTTTTCATAATTTTGACTTTCACTAAAATAAACCATTTGTTTCTCTAGTTTATTAAATATTTTTTTCTGACTACCTTGAAAAAATTTTATGGTATCACTGACCTGATTTTTGTATTCATTTTCATCAACTTTGCTTACACATGGAGCAGAACATTGTTTAAGGTCATAAAGCAAACATGGTCTAGTTCTATTTTTAAACTCTGAGTCATTACAACTTCTAAGTTTAAAAGATTTTTGTAATATCTTTATCACTTTGTCAGTTTTCAAAGCTGATGTAAAAGGCCCAAATACTTTGTCCTCATTTGAAAAATCATTCCTGAATCTAGTTAGTCTTGGAAAAGCCCCATTTGTTATTTTAATTAAGGGAAAACTTTTATCGTCTTTTAAACGAATGTTATATCTAGGAGAAAATTTCTTAATTAGTAAAGCTTCTAATAAAAGTGCATTTCTCTCTGACTCAGTAAGTTCAAAATCTATATTAACCGTCTGAGACACCATTTTTTGCAGTCTCCTTGGTAATTTTGGTAGATTACCATAGTTAGATAATCTTCTTTTAATATTAATAGCTTTACCAATATAGATTGGAATATCTTTTTTATTTTTAAAAAGGTATACACCAGATGTTTTAGGTGCATCTTTTAGCCTACTTTTTAATATTTCCAATCCAAACATTTGACTATTTTACACAGAATATATTAAGCGTAAGAAAAATATAGATACTTTTATTTCAAAAAGAAATATATTAAGAATTCCTTTGAAATCAGAACTAAAGACTCAATTATTATCACCATATAAATTTTTAAGTGATAAATTCTATGAAAAATCTAAGTCCCCAAGTTTTCCAGAATATAAGATAAGATTCCGTAACAATAATTTTGAAGAATTTACAAAACTTAATAACAAAGACTGGGTTAATCTTTTTGGAAAATTTGAGAGTGAATACTTACCATCTAACTCTAATTTAGCTATGAAATATCATGGCCACCAATTTAGAGTTTATAATCCTGAAATTGGAGATGGTAGGGGGTTTACTATTGCCCAGTTTTACAAAGATAAAAAGCTGTTTGACTTAGGAACTAAAGGCAGTGGAAAAACAGTCTATTCTCGTAGTGGCGATGGTCGATTAACTTTAAAAGGAGGGATAAGAGAGGTGCTTTGTTCTTCTTATTTAGAAGCAATGGGGCTTAAAACTTCTCGATCCCTATCATTAATTGAAACAGGAGAAGATTTATATAGAAGTGATGAACCCTCCCCAACGAGGTCTAGTGTTTTAGTAAGAATTTCTCATTCCCATATCAGGATTGGAACTTTTCAATATCACGCATATCACCAAGATAATCAGAGTTTAGAGAGATTGATTAAATTAGTTGGAAAATATTACTTTTCCTTTAGTGATGTGGAAAATACGCCATTGAATTTTTTTTCTTTAGTTGTTCAAAATTGTGCAAAATTAGCTGCCTCTTATAACATTTATGGCTTTGTCCACGGCGTTCTTAATACTGATAACATTAACATAACCGGAGAAAGTTTTGACTACGGGCCTTATCGTATGATGGAAAAATATGATCCAGAGAAAGTGGCAGCTTATTTTGATCATTCTGGTCTTTATAAATTTTCAAATCAAGTTGATTCTATTTTTTGGAATGTTCAACAATTAGCTTCAATCATGACACTTTTTATAGAAAAAAAATTAATAATAGAAGAACTAAAAAAATATACAGAGCTTTACAATAAAGAGGTTATGAAATTATTCTTTAAAAGATTGTCTCTTAACCCCAGCAAATCGCAATTGCATAATCAAAAATTATTAAATGATATTTATGAAATATTACTAAAGAGCCCTTATCTTTACGAAGAGGTATACAATGACCTTAGAGGAGGAAGACAAAGATTAAATAGTCAAAATGAAATTAAACAGAAATATAAAAATTATGATTTAGATACAATTTTTAAAAATCATGAAATCCTCAATAATCTAGATGTAAAGTCTTTGACTCAAATTCCAAAAGAAACACTTCTGTATGATGAAATAGAAAAAATCTGGCATGATATAGATAATAATGATGACTGGTCATTGTTTAATAAGAAAATCGATAGTATAAATATATTTAAGAAGTCGAATAATAATCATGGACTGGGATAAATTAAAAATTTTTCATAATGTTGCTTTAGATCTTAATATATCTGAAGCAGCTCATAAAATGAATATTAGTCATTCTTCTATTAGCAGACAAATAAGCGCTCTTGAGAGAGATTTGAAGGTCTCGCTATTTAAAAGACATGCTAGAGGATTGACACTAACTGAACAGGGAAAAATTTTATTTAAAACTGCTCACGATATATTTGGTAAGATAGCTCTCACTGAGGCTAAATTGACAGAGTCTAAAGAGAATCCTACTGGGCCACTTACTATAGCTGCGACAGTTGCATTTGGTACAACTTGGTTAGCGCCTAGAATTGAAAAATTTACAAATTCATATCCAGATATAGATGTCTCAATAATTATTGAAAACAAGTATACTGATTTGGCCCAAGGTGAGGCTGATGTTGCTTTGAGGCTGACAGAACCTACTCAAATGGATCTTATTAGGTTTCCACTTTATGAATTTCAATTTAAAATTTATTCCTCTCCAGAATACATTGAAAAATTTGGAATTCCAAAGGATGTCAGTGAACTACCAAATCACAAAATTGTTGCTTTTGGAGATAGTGTTGAACCCTCTATTCCTGATGTAAATTGTATTTTGGACTTACTTCCTAAAAATAAAAAAGTTAAGACACTCTTTATTTCAAATATGTACGGAGTTATGAGAGCTATTGGAGGAGGGGCAGGCATTGGAGCACTACCTGAATATATGAAAATATCCAATAATAATCTTGTTCCCATTTTGCCAAATGCCGACACTCCTAAGACTATTATATATTTTACATATCCCCCTGAACTAAAAGGTTCTAAAAAAATTGAGGCTCTTAGAGATTTTTTAGTTAGAGAAGTTAATAAAGAAAAAAAAAGTTAGTCTTTTTTGATAAATTTTTTATTACAATAGTTACAAATAACTTCTTGTTTTTTATCGATCTTAAAATAAACGGCTGGATGGCCGAGATCGCCGCTACCACCGTCGCACATGATTACATTTACCGTCTTTGAGACATATTCTACCTCTTGAGAATTTTCTAAATTAACTTGATCACTCATAGAGATACAAGTTCTGAAACCAAATTAGTATATTTTTTTGGATTGTCTAGGTTTTCACCTTCCATCAGTTTTGCATGATCATAAAGAATTTCACAAAATTTATCTTTTTGGTTTTTGTCTAGAGACTTTAGCTTATTAACCAATTCATGATTAATATTAATTTCTAGAATTCTTTTTTCGTCAGAAATATTTTGATTATTAGCAGCCATCAATTTTTTTAGATGCATATCCATATCATTTTCATCAGCAACCAAACATGAAGCACTTGTAGTTAATCTCTTAGAAATTTTAACATCTTTGACTTTATCTTTAAGATTGTCTTTTAAAAATCCAACAAAATCTTTATCTTCTTTAGGTTCATCTTTTCCTTTTTTTGAGTCTTTTTTGTCCTCTATATCTACTTCGCCTTTAGTAATAGATGTAAACTCATACTCTTTGAATTTCATTTTCATTGGCATCCAGAATTCATCAACTGGATCTGTGATTAACAGAACATTTATTTTTTTATTTTTAAATAATTCCATTTGAGGACTGTTAAGAAGGTTGCCTTTATTTTCACCTGATATGTAATAGATTTTCTTTTTATCATTAGAAAAATCAGTTACGTATTGATCTAATGTAATCATCTCCTCTTTTTCAGAACAGTGAAATGTTGAAAACTCAAATATTTGATCATGAAAGTCGTTAAATTCATATAGTCCCTCTTTAATAACAGGTCCAAAATTTTTCCAAAATTCTTGAAATTCATTAGGTTTTTTTTTCTTTAATTCTTGAATTTCTTTGAGAACTCTTTTTGTAATAGCATTAGATATTTTATTAATTACTGCATTATTCTGTAAAATTTCTCTTGAGATATTTAAACTTAAATCCTCAGTATCTACTACACCTGGTACAAATCTCAACCAAGCAGGAATTAATGCATCTAATTTATCAGAAATAAATATCTTATTTACGTACAGCTTTAGTTTGTTTTTTCGATCTGGATGATAAAGATCTTGAGGCTGTGTTTTGGGTAAATATAGAAGTGCAGTGTAATTTACGACTCCTTCAGCTTTAAAATGAATTGTTGTTAAAGGTTCATCATAATAACTTGAAACTTGGTTATAAAAAGATTTGTAGTCATCTTTCTTGATCTTAGATTTTTCTTTTAGCCAAATAGCTTCAGCAGAATTAACTTGCTCTTCAGGTTTTTCATCTTTTTTCTTTTCCTTTTTATCATCTTCGGACGTCACAAAAATAGGAAAAGGAACAAAATCAGAATATTTTTTTATTATTTCTTCTATTTTGTATTTACTTAAAAACTCATTTTCATCCTTCTTAATGGATAAAGTAATTTCAGTTCCAATTTCATTGTATTCTGTTTCTTCAATTGAAAATGTACCCTTGCCATCTGAAGTCCAGAGGTAACCATTAGATGAGTCATATTTTTTTGATCTAACTACTACTTGATCTGAGACCATAAATGATGAATAAAAACCAACACCAAATTTACCAATTTGATTTATATCACCTTTCTTATCCCCCATCTTTTTTATAAAATCTTCTGTTCCAGATTTCGCAATCGTGCCTAAATTTGATTGCATGTCCTTTTCGTCCATACCAATCCCATTATCTTTTATAGATATGGTTTTGTTCTTTTCATTTATATGAACCTTAATTTCAAACTTATTTGTTATTGCAGCTTTAGAGTCGGTTTGGCTTACATACCTAAGTTTTTCACAAGCATCTGATGAATTTGATACTAATTCACGTAAAAATATTTCTTTTTCTGTATAAAGTGAGTTAGCTACTATATCTAAAAGTTTTGATACCTCTGTTTCAAATTTTACTGTTTTCTTTTCCGCTTGTTGTTTATTCATTTTTTTCTAATATCCTTATTATAAGCAATGTTTACCAATGACAATACTGAGTGTTCTACAAAAATATCTATCATTTCACAAATCAAATTTGATAAATGGCTTTTAAAACAATCATCATTTATTAAAAATTGGTCTTTATCTAATAATTTCAAGGCAGAATCTGGAAAAATTCTTAAAGTTCCTTATGAAGATGGAAGGCTAAAAGAGGTTCTCATAGGAGAGGGGGTAGATCAAAATCTTGAGGGAGTCAGTTCTTTTTCCTCATTAAATAACGGTAACTACTACATATTTGCAAAATTTGCCAAATCAAAAGAATCAGAGATACATAAAGCTTGGGCATGGGGAAATTACAACTTTCAGTCAAAACCTAAAAAAAATTTATTGTATATCAAAGACCAAAAAGAATTAGAATTTCTTATTTTTTACACACAGTGTATTAATTTTTCTAGAGATTTAATCAACAGCCCTGCAAACAAATTAAATCCATTATTTTATTACACAAAAATAAAAAGTAACCAGATGTTTAAAAAATTTAATTTTGTTGAATATTCTGAGAAAGATATAGGTACACAATTTCCTCTTACTTATGCTGTTGGTAAATCTTCATCTGTTAAACCAAAAGTAATAGAAATAACAAATAAAAAAATTCTTCAAAAAGATAAGCCTCTCGTCATTATTGGTAAGGGAGTCACATTTGACACTGGTGGTGTAAATATTAAACCAGGAAACTCTATGCGAAACATGAAAAAAGATATGGGTGGTTCTGCTATTGCAATATCATTATTTTTATTGGCAAATTACTTGCTAAAAAAAACTAAAATAGTTTTAATTGCTCCTTTAGCTGAGAACTCAGTATCCTCTAAATCAATGAGACCAGGTGACGTCTACAAATCAGCATCAGGGAAGTCAGTTGAAATTGCACACACGGATGCCGAGGGAAGACTTTTATTGGCAGATGCTATTGAAAAAGCGATGTCTTATAACCCAAGTATGATTATTGATTTTGCAACCCTTACTGGTGCAGCTAGAATTGCTTTAGGGGAGGACTTACCTGCTTATTTTTGTAACAATGAATTAATTGCAAAAAAAATTGATAATTTAAACAAAGAAAAACTAAGATGTTGGAGACTACCCTTATACCAACCCTATCTAAAAAAGATTAAATCGCAAGTTGCAGAATTAAGTAATGCTTCTTTGGATGGTATGGCTGGATCTATCACAGCAGCACTTTTTTTAAAAGAATTTTTGAATACATCTGAAACACCTTGGCTACATTTTGATACTTATGCCTGGTCTCAAGGCTCAATATTAGGATCTAATGGTGCAGCATTACAGGGATTGGAAATAATGAGTGAATTCTTAAGGAAAAATTTCAATTAGTGAAATATTTAATTATCCTTACTCTGTTCTTATCGGGATGTATCACAACAGATCGATCTTTTAATACCTCAAATATTTGTGATATTTTTAAAACTAATCCTAAGTGGAAATCATACGCAGAAAAAACAAAAGAAAAATGGGGTGTGCCTGTTAGTTTACAATTAAGTTTTATCAAACAAGAGTCTTCTTTTGAGAGAACGGCAAGACCTCCGAGAAAAAAGTTATTAGGTTTTATACCAGGTTTACGACCTTCAAGTGCTTATGGTTATAGCCAAGCTTTAGATGGGACATGGGAAGAATATAAAGTTTCTACAAAAAACTTTAATGCTGATAGAAAAAATTTCAAAGATGCGATTGATTTCATTGGATGGTATGTTGATGGAAGTTATCGATTATTAAAAATTAATAAAGGCGATGTCTACAATCATTATCTCGCCTATCATGAGGGAAAAGGAGGATTTCAGAAACAATCCTATAATAAAAAAAAATGGCTACTTGATGTGGCAAAAAAAGTAGAGCGCCAGGCAAAGGACTATTCAAATCAAATAACAAAATGTAATTTCCATAAAAATAGTGTGTTTTAATTGTTACAAAAAACAGATCTTATAAATTATTTCCATTCCAGTTTTACTAAACCTGAATATAAAGGGATAGGAACAGAGCACGAAAAATTTATTTTTTATACTAAAGATTATAAAAGACTTAAATTTGATGGTGAGGTGAGTGTTCAAAATTTATTTCAATTTTTTTTATCAAAAGGCTGGCAGAAAAATGAATATAACAGCTTTAATCAACTAATATCTTTATCTAAAAATGGTGCAAGTATTACTTTAGAACCAGGTTGTCAGTTGGAATTATCTGGGAAAATTTTAAAAAATGTTCATCAAACATGTACTGAGTCCTATGAGCATTTAAGAGAACTAGAGGAATATGCTGAGTTAAATAAATTATGCATATTAGGTCTTGGTTTCGACCCAATAAGTAAATTAGAGGATTTATCTTTTATTCCAAAAGAACGTTATAAAATTATGAGAGAATACATGCCAAAAGTTGGTTCTAGAGGTTTAGATATGATGACAAGAACCTGCACAGTTCAAGCAAATTTGGATTATTTTAATGAAAATGATTTAATTAAAAAATTTGTTATTGCTAATAGGATCCAACCAATTGTGATGGGTATATTTTGTAATTCTCCTTTTCGTGAGTCAAAACATAATGACCTAGTTAGTAATCGAATTTTTACTTGGCAAGACACAGATAATCAAAGGTGTGGAATTAAAAAGTCATTTTTAAATAAAAATTTTACGATTGAAGAATATATTGATTTTGTTCTAAAAGTTAAAAACTATTTTTTAAAAATAAATGGAAAATATTTAGATACTACTGATTACACATTTGATGAATTACTTACTAAAAGTGTCTCAAATAAAGAAATTTTGGAGTATAATTTAACAATTCAAGATTGGATAAATCACTTATCTACAATTTTTACTGAAGTCAGATTAAAGTCTTATATCGAACTTAGGGGAGCAGATGCAGGAAAATGGGAAATGATTTGTGCATTGCCTGCTTTTTGGATTGGCATACTTTATGATGATGAAAATCTCGACTCCTTATGGAAGGAAACTAGCACTTGGCAAGCAAATGACATATTAAATTTGTATCAGGATGTTCCATCTGAGGGGTTAAACAGTAACTTTATGAATTCACCCCTATATGAGCATGGTAAAAAACTATTAAGTTTGTCAAAAAAAGGATTAGAAAAAAGAGGGTATCTTAATTCTGATGGTAGAGATGAAAGTATCCATTTAGAAAAATTAAATAGCATTATTGAAAAACAAAAAAATCCAGCAGACTTGTTAATTGAAGAGTTCAAGGACAAAAAAAATATATTATCATTACTAGATAATACTTATTATTAAAATTATTATGAAATTTCTTTTTCAAATGGATGATCCTCAGAAAATTAACATTAACGAGGACTCTACTTATATGCTTATTCGTGAGTCTTTAAGAAGGGGGATAGAATGTTACTATAATGATCCGAGCTGGGTTTTTAGTGAGATTAATAAAGTTAATAAAATAAAATCTCATGTCTTGAGCTTAAAATTAAATAAAAATAATAAGCTCTCATATCAGAGGATGTATCTAAAAGAGATTGATTTAGAAAAAATGAATGCCATTTTTATTCGTCAAGATCCACCATTTGATTTAAATTATATATCCAATACCTACTTACTGGATCGATTAAAAAAACCATTACTAATTAATAATCCAAAAGAGATTAGAAACTTTCCAGAAAAGCATATTATGATGAATTTTCCAGATTTAACTCCACCTACATTAATATCTTCAAATATAGAAATAATTACAAAGTTTATAAAAAAAAATAAAGAAGTAATTATAAAACCAGCCTATGGAAATGGAGGGCTTGGAATACAAAAAATTTATTTTAATAAACCAAATCTCAATTTATTTATCAAAAACTATCTTAAAAAATTTTCTAATAGCCCAATCATCATTCAAAGATTTTTAAAAAATTTTAATAGGGGAGATAAAAGAATTATTTTAATTAATGGAAAAATAGCTGGTGGAGTTTTAAGAGTACCAAAAACTAATAGTATTAAGGCTAATTTTCACGCAGGTGGTAAGCCTGTAAAAACTAATATCACTTTAAAAGAAAAGCTTATTTGTAAAAAAATAAAGCCATTTCTTATAAAAAATGGTTTAATTTTCGTTGGTATTGATGTAATTGATGGCTATTTAACAGAAATAAACATTACATCTCCTACAGGTATACAAGAGATCAACAGATTGAATAATAGCAAGATTGAAAAAGATATTATTGATTTTGTATTTAAATCACTGCAGTAAATTTTCAAAAAGCTTATTAATATTTTTTTGAATTAATTCTTCAATAGGTTTTTTTATCGTCCCATCAGGTATTATTCTTTCATATGAATAACTTCCATTTTGATATTTGATTACGAAATGATCGCTATCAATAATATCAAAAATTGTAAGTTTAAAATTTTCTTGTGCCAATTCTAGTTCTGCTTTTAGCGTTTCATTGTCTGGTGATGATAAGATTAAGTCTTCAATTATTAATTTATTCAAATCTTTATTTATAATTTGACCGCTGATTGAGCTACTTTGATTTATAAAAGAATTTGCAAGTGTATTTAATAACTCATTTATTTGTTCAAAATCTGAAATATCTTGAGACAAAGATTGCATAAATAAAACTAATGCAAATTCTTCCTCTGAAACTCTAATATTTATAGTTCCATTTATATTTCCAGATATATTTTGAATGTTACCAAGGCCTATAGGATCTGGAACGCTTAAAGATAGATCAACATTACCTTTGATTCGTGATGTATTTAAAAATAAATTATCTAACTTTGATAAATTTATCTCTTTTAATTCAATTAAACCTGTAAACATACTGTTATTAATTGAACCAGATATATTTGAAATTTTGTCTTTATGGATTAGATCTAAATTTTCGATTAAAAAAATATTATTTAATGGTTCAATTTTTAAGTTTGTTTGTAAAAAATCAAAGTCGACTATGTCAATAATATTTGAAAAGTCATCCGTAGAGAATTGAGAGACTATCTGTAATAATTTTGTTTTATCTAAATTATCAATTCCAATATTGACTGAAGCATCATTAAAATTATTTAAGTCTAGGTAACCCGTTATGGATAAATTTACATCATCTGAACTAATAAACTCAAGATCTTCAATATTTATTATATTCCCATCTATGATGCCCTTCATATTAATGTGATCTGAATTTAAAATTGATAAAAATTCTTTTAAGCTGTCTGATGGAATTAAGCTAAATTGGTCAAATTCATCTAATTGAATATCTAATTGTGAATTGTTAATATTATTAAACTCATATTTACCTTTGATTCTAGCAAAATTTCTATCGTTATTAATTATATTTAGCTCATTTAATTGCAGAATATTATTCACAAAATTACTAGAAAGTTGAATTTCATCAAACTTAAGTTGCTTTAATAATTCTGCATTAGGTAAAAAATCTAATAGTTCCAAAATATCAGCTTTAGAGTTTGATTTTAGATTTGTACTAATATTAGCATTATTAATATTTAATTCTTCTATAGATCCTTTTATACTTATGGTCGTTTCATTATTGGATTTATAAGAAATATTATTTATAGCTAGACTACCGGCATTATAGTTTAAGTCAAAGGTTTCAATTATACCTTTTGGAATACCTACAATATTATTTAAGACTTGAATATTACTAACAAGCTGAAACAAATTATCTGTAGAAATATTCTCTCCTCCTATATTTAAATCTGAGTTAATTAAATTATTTAAATCGATAGTTCCTTTAACATTAATTTGCGATTTATCTGCAAGTGTTATTGATAAGTTTTCAATATTTATAATTTCTTTTAAATATTCACCACTTACACTTAAACTTTGAAAGTTTATCTTCTTCAATAATTGTTGATAATTTTCTCCTAAGAGTAATACTAATTCGTCTATTTCTAATTCATCTATAGTAAAACCAATTTTTTTTACATCAGAGTCAATAGTATAAATATCAAAATATAAATCAGAACCTTTATAATTAAATTTATTTGTAACAATACGAGAAGTATTATCTTCAGACGAAATATTTAGTTTTAAATTGTCAATATCGCCCTCTAGTAACATAGAGTTATTTATCAAATTAGAATTTATGTTCTCTATTCTTGCTTGATTAAGCTTAATTGAAATTTCATCTTCATTAAATAATGACCTAGAAATTTCAACATCTTTTGCCACAATGTCACTTTGTAAAGTATTATGATTAATTTTAAAACTTGAATTGTCTATAGATAAAATGGGTTTAGGCAAAATTTTTAATGTTTGATTAGATAAACTATTTAAACTAACTAAACCTTTTGTTTCTCTTTCAATTATTTCCTGAGAAAGTAAATTAATAGGTAATCTTAGAAAACTTAATCCAAATAAAATAATTAATAATAAAAGAACTATAATTGGAATAATAACTTTTAATTTTTTCATTTATTTCTTTTATAAATATAAGAACGTAAAATAGATTATATAGGCTAATATAAAGCTCAGAGAAATTAATTTACCAGCTATTTTTAGAGAAATTATGACAAAAAATAATAATGATGTAGCTAGAAATAACCATTTATCTACATAACCAAGTAGTTCATAAAAATTTATACTCCCATTAATCAGTATGGCAATAATCGTTATTCCAAAGACGTTAGCAATGTTTGAGCCCAAAATATTTCCAATTGCCAAATTATTTTGTTTTTTGACAATTGAAAGAATTGTAGCAATTACCTCAGGTAAGGATGTCCCAAAAGCAACTATTGTTATCCCAATAGTTGTTTCAGCCACTCCAAATATACTAGTTAAGTTTTTCGCATATACGATGAAGTATTTAGAACTATAAAATAAAGCAATAAAGGCTAGTAATATTTTTAAAAAAATAATATAAGTTGATAGATTTTTTAAATCAACTTTTGTAGAGGCTTCATCAATAGGTTTTCTTACTTCAAAAAAAATAAAAAAACAGAGTATTCCAAAGAGAAAAAATCCAGATAGATATCCAAGGTTAAAGTTAAAAATAATAAAAATAAAAAAAGTAATTGAAAAAATTAAGAAAAATAAAAAAGTACTTTTATCTCTTTCCTCAGTTACTAGCTTAGTAATTGGGTAAAGCATAATACCACCTACTAACAATATATTTGCTATGTTGCTTCCTACAAGATTACCTGCAACTATTCCAATAGAATTTAATTTTAATGCTTGAAATGTTGCTGCGAATTCAGGGAGAGAGGTGCCAATAGCAATAATAAATATACCTACTAGGATAGGTCTGATTTTATATATTTGTGATACAATTATTGAATTTTTAATAGCTAAATCACATGACCATATTAAAACGATAAGACTTATTAATACTCCTATAAAACTTTCAATCAATTCATACCCATTTGATCTTTTTTTAGTTTTCTAATTTCGTCTCTAAATATTGCAGCTTTTTCAAAATCTAAATTTTCAGCCGCAGTTAACATCTTTTTCTCTAATTTTTGAACATGTTTTTCAAACTTATTTGGGCTCAATTTCTCTACTTCAGATGTACCAACAGTATAGCTATCTTTCTCGTATATGCTTTCAATAATTTCACCAATATTTCTTTTTACAGATTGAGGTGTAATGCTATTTTTTTTATTAAATTCAATCTGTTTAGTTTTTCTATATTCTGTCTCTTCTAGAGCTGCTTTGATACTTTTAGTAATAATATCTGCGTATAATATTACTTTACCATTAATATTTCTTGCCGCTCGACCTATAGTCTGAACTAAACTTGTTTTTGACCTTAAGTATCCTTCTTTATCAGCATCAAGGATAGCTACCAAACCACATTCGGGTATATCCAGACCCTCTCTTAGTAAATTTATACCAATTAAAATATCAATTTCTCCTATTCTCAAAGAGCGAATAAGTTTTATTCTATCAATTGTTTCAACATCAGAGTGCATATATTCAACTTTAAAATTATGTTCTTTTAAATAATTTGTTAAATCCTCAGCATTTTTTTTGGTAAGAGTTGTGATTAGCACTCGATTTTTATTACTTAGAGTAGTTTGTATTTCACCCATCAAATCTTCCACTTGGTTGACTGTTGTTTTTATCACACACTCAGGGTCAATTAAGCCAGTTGGTCGAATAATTTGCTCAATATATTTGTTTTCAACTTCATTTAACTCCCAAGGACCTGGAGTTGCAGATAAAAAAATTGTAGGCGGACGCATCATATTCCACTCTTCAAAAGTTAAAGGACGGTTATCTAATGCAGACGGAAGTCTGAAACCATAATCAGAAAGTGTTTTTTTTCTTGATCTGTCACCTTTATACATTCCAGTTATTTGAGGAACAGATACATGAGACTCATCAATAATTAGTAGCGCATTTTCTGGAATAAACTCGTATAAAGTAGGCGGTGCCTCGCCAGGTTGTCTACCACTTAGATATCTAGAATAATTTTCAATTCCAGAACATGTTCCAGTAGCTTGAATCATTTCTAAATCAAAATTAGTTCTTTCTTTTAATCTTTGAAATTCTAATAGTTTTTTTTCCTTATCAAACTCCTCTAGTCTTATTTTTAAATCTTTCTTAATCTCTTTAATTGCATTCTCTAATCGTGGCTTGGGAGTT
Source organism: uncultured Alphaproteobacteria bacterium (assembly GCA_902528805.1). Classification (GTDB taxonomy): domain Bacteria; phylum Pseudomonadota; class Alphaproteobacteria; order HIMB59; family HIMB59; genus HIMB59. Next base: position 72,209 of record CABZUC010000001.1, on the reverse strand, counting down.
ATATAGTGACTATTCGCAAAAATTTTTACTTCTTCAAAGTTTTGAATAAATTCTCCTGTCAACGGATCAAACTCTTTAATTTCCTCTACTTCGTCTCCAAAAAAACTTACTCTCCATGCAATATCTTCTAAGTGTGCAGGAAAAATGTCAACACGATCTCCAGTTACACGAAACATACCTCTTCTAAAGTCAATATTATTTCTTTTATATTGTAACTCTACTAATTCTCTCAAGAACTCCATTAAATTAATGTTTTGTCCTTTTTTTATTTCTAGAGTCATTTTGGAGTAAGAGTCTACAGACCCAATACCGTAAATACATGAAACACTTGCTACGATAATCACATCTTCTCTTTCTACTAAAGATCTTGTGGCAGAGTGCCTAAACCGATCTATTTGTTCATTAATAGACGACTCCTTTTCTATAAATGTATCTGATCTGGGAACATATGCTTCTGGTTGATAATAATCATAATAACTCACAAAATATTCAACAGCATTTTCAGGAAACAATATTTTTAATTCTTCATAAAGTTGGGCAGCTAGGGTTTTATTCGGAGCCATAATTAATGTGGGTCTATTATATTTTTCAATGACATTTGCAATTGTAAATGTTTTTCCAGAGCCAGTTACGCCGAGTAGTACTTGACTTTGTTTTCTATTATCTAAACCTTCAATTAATTTTTTGATCGCCTGTGGCTGATCTCCTTTTGGTTTATTTTCACTTACTATTTTAAATGCCATGCTTGTAGAAATTTATAAATAAGTTTATAGATAACTAAATAAAAAAAATGATTTCAAATAGAGTAAATAACATAAAACCCTCTTTAACAATAGCCACAAACATGAAGGCACAGGAGTTAAAAAGGGCCGGAAAAGATGTAATTGTTTTAGCAGCCGGAGAGCCAGACTTTGACACTCCAGAACATATAAAAAGTGCTGCTATCGAGGCAATTAATAATGGTTTTACAAAATATGTTCCAGGCAAAGGTACCCCAGACTTACAGCTTGCAATTCAAAAAAAATTTCAAAGAGACAACAATTTAGACTATGAACTTGGTAATATTACAGTTGGAGTTGGGGGTAAACATATAATTTATAATGCTTTTTCAGCAACTATTAATAGTGGTGATGAAGTTATTATTCCTGCACCGTATTGGGTGAGTTATCCAGATATTGTTATTTTAAATGACGGAAAACCTGTAATTGTTGAATGTGGTGAGCAAAATGATTTTAAAATTACACCTGAAGATTTAGAAAAGCATATTAACCCAAAAACAAAATGGTTAATGCTTAACAGCCCAAGTAACCCTACTGGATCGATGTACTCCAAAGAGGAACTAATGGCCCTTGGTGATGTTCTTCAGAAACATGAAAATATTTACATTCTATCTGATGATATTTATGAAAAAATTATATACGACACTAATGAATTTAAAACAATAGCAGAGGTTTGTCCTTTTTTAAAAGAGAGAACTTTAACTATGAACGGATTATCTAAGTCTTATTGCATGACTGGCTGGAGAGTAGGTTATGCTGCAGGTCCAACAAATCTCATCAATGCAATGAACAAAGTTCAATCCCAAAACGTATCCTCAACAGCATCTATTTCAATGGCGGCATCAGTGGAAGCACTTAATGGAGATCAAAGTTTTATCATATCAAACAATGAGTCATTTTTAAGGAGACGCAACTTAGTGGTTAAGCATTTAAATGAAACACCAGGATTATCTTGCAGAACACCAGAAGGTGCTTTTTATGTTTTTGCTTCTTGTAAAGGAGTTTTAGGAAAGACAACGCAGTCAGGTAAGAAACTTTCCAAAGATGGCGACTTTATGGATTATCTTCTTGAAGAGGTTGGGGTTGCTGGAGTTCAGGGCTCGGCTTTTGGTTTAGAAGGTTTTTTTAGAATATCTTATGCAACCTCTGATTCAATATTAGAGGATGCTTGCCAGAGAATTAAAGAAGCTTGTGCTAAATTAAGTTAATTTACTCGCAGAAATTATTTTTGCTATTCTAAGAGTGTTAGTTGTACCAACTTTTCCAAAAGGAACACCCGCAGTGATGATTATTTTATCTCCATGTTTTAATATTTTTCTTATTTTTGCTATTTTACAGGCGCGATCTACCATTTCTGAGGATGATGAAATCTCATCAACTACGTCCATAAAAGTACCCCAAGTCAAAATATTTTGACGAGCTACTTTTCTGTTAGTTGTCAATCCTATTAAAGTTACATCAGGTCTCATTCTAGCAACTCTTAAAACAGATCTTCCTGTTTGAGAGAAGGTAGCAATACAATTGCATTCAGCTATATTTGCCACTTCAAGTGCAGCTGTTGCAATAGCCTCAGTAGATGTCTTTACTACATTTAAATTGTAGTTTTGAATATTAGCTAAATATTTAGGATCACTCTCAACTCGCTTTATAATTTTATCCATCATTTCTACTGACTCTTTTGGATAATTACCTGCTGCTGACTCTGCAGACAACATGACAGCATCGACACCTTGGAATACAGCTGTTGCAACATCAGAGGCTTCAGCTCGCGTTGGTGTTGGTGAGTCAATCATACTTTCTAGCATTTGAGTTGCAACAATACATGGCTTTCCAAATTTTCTACAAGCCGCAACCATTGTTCTTTGGTGAATAGGAACATCTTCAGGATTTGTTTCCACACCCAAATCTCCTCTTGCTACCATTATTCCATCACAATTTTCAGTTATCTTTTCTATTTCATCCATTGCAGATGGTTTTTCTACTTTAACCATGACTTTAAATTTTGCAGGTATTAGTTTTTTTGCTGTAACTAAGTCTTTAGTACTTTGAATAAACGAAAGGGCAATCCAATCAACATCAAGCTTGATTGCTAGTTCAAGATCTTTTTTATCTTTTGACGTAATAATTTTTAAATCAAGTTTTGTATCTGGTATGTTTAAACCTTTATTATTTGAAATTTCACCACCGTCGGTAACAACACACTTTATTGCAGATGAAGATTTTGACTTTACTCTTAATCTTACTTTACCATCATTAACTAAAAGTCTTTGTCCAATAGCGATAGATTTAAAAATTTCTTTATGTGGTAGATAAACACGAGAATTATTACCTTCTTTTTTATTTTGATCAAATGTGAATATTTGGTTTTTCTTTAATTGTTCTTTAACATTTAAAAATCTACCAACTCTAAATTTTGGGCCCTGAAGGTCACCTAAAATACAAATATAACGGTCATATTTCTTCTCTAAGTTACGAATAATTTTTACTTTTTTTTTGTGATCTTCATGTTTACCGTGACTAAAATTTAAACGAAATACATCTGCGCCTGATAAAAATAATTCCTCAATTGCTTTTTCAGTTTCACAAGCTGGTCCTAAAGTAGCAACAATTTTAGCTTTTCGATTTCTTAATTTCATTTGATTTGTTTAGAAATTAATAAATAACATGATATTAGTAAATTACCATGAGTAAAATATCTAAAGAGCAAGAATACAAAATCAAAGCCAATGTGCTTGATCATTTGATTAACCATTTAAGAGAGAGAACCGATGTACAAAACATAGACTTAATGAATCTAAGTGGATTTTGTAGAAACTGTCTGTCAAAATGGTATGTAAAATATGCAAAAGAGGAAGACTATGATCTAGACTATGAAGAATCAAGAAAGATTATTTATGGAATGTCTTATTCTGAGTGGAAAAATAAATATCAATTAGAGGCAACAAAAGAACAAAAAGAACAATTCAATAAAAAATAAACAATAAATTAAATGACTGACAAACTACCAAATTGGAACTTAGGAGATTTTTACTCTTCTATTAAAGATGAGCAAATAGAACTTGATTTAGAAGAATTTAAAAAATTTTCAATATCCTTTAATGATAAATATAAAGGAAAACTAATTGCTCAAAGTCAAAAACTTGAGACTATTATAAAAGAGTATGAGGATGGTAATGAACTTGGAGACAAGCTCGGAAACTATGCTTTTTTAATTTATGCAACAAATATGAACGATCAAGATACCGTACAATTTTACCAAGGCATCAATGAAAAACTCACTGAAATATCATCTAATTTAATTTTTTTTACCAATGAATTAAATGCATCAGATGACTTAGAATTTGAAAAATTTTTATCAGGTGCAGGTATATATAAAAATTGGTTAACAAACATTCGCCGATACAAACAACATCAACTTGATGAAAAAAGTGAAATGATTTTCTTAGATAAAAATTTAACCTCTAATTCTTCATGGGTCAGATTTTTTGAAGAACAAATAAACGATTTAAAATTTAAAATTGATGATAAAAATCTAAATAGCTCTGAGGCTTTAAACTTATTATCTGATCATAATGCAACGACTAGAGAAAAAGCTGCTCAGAGCATTGAAAAAGTTTTCAAATCAAACGTCAAAACTTTCTCTTTTATAACTAATACTCTAGCAAAAGATAAAATTACCAATGATAAGTGGAGAAAATATAACTCTCCAATTGACTCTAGAAATTTAGCAAATAATGTCGAAAATGAGGTTGTTGAAGCATTGACTCAAAGTGTTACCTCAAATTATAAGAATATTTCACATAGATATTATAAAATTAAGGCAAAACTTTTTAATCGAGAGAAATTAAATTATTGGGATAGAAACGCTCCATATCCTGACTCACCAAATAAAAAGATTAATTGGTCAGAGGCCAAAGATATCGTATTGCGTTCCTATGCTAACTTTGATGAAAGTTTTAAAGATATTGCATTATTATTTTTTAATAATAGTTGGATTGATGCAGAATTAAAATCAGGCAAATCACCAGGTGCATTTGCTGCGTCTACTATTCCTTCTATCCATCCTTACATTTTGACAAATTTTCATGGAAAAACTAGAGACGTGATGACTTTAGCACATGAACTTGGTCATGGATGTCATCAATATTTATCTGCAAAACAAGGATTACTTTTATCCAGTACACCCCTTACGCTTGCTGAAACTGCAAGTGTCTTTGGAGAAATGATGACTTTTCGAACACTTCTAGTTGATAGTGATCAAGAGGCAAGAAAATATCTATTAGCTTCAAAAATAGAAGATATGATTAACACAGTTGTTAGACAGATATCATTTTTTGAATTTGAAAAATTAGTGCATAACGAAAGAAAAAAAGGTGAACTATCATCAGATCAACTTTGTGATTTTTGGATGAAAACACAATCAGAAAGTCTGGGTCCTAATATCGAATTAACTGACGGATATAAATATTTTTGGACTTATATTCCTCATTTTATCCATACCCCTTTTTATGTCTATGCTTATGCATTTGGAGACTGTTTAGTAAATATATTAATTCAACTTTACGATGAGGGTCTTCCAAATTTTAAGGAAAGTTATATTGATCTTTTAAAGAGTGGTGGTTCAAAGCACTATAGTGAAGTACTCAAACCCTTTAACGTTGACCTTAAACAAAAAGATAGTTGGCAAAAAGGACTCTCAATGATTTCTAGTTTAATAGATGAATTTGAAAAGACTATTTAAGATAAAATGAAAGAAGACAACAATTTAGTTTCCAGAGTTAAAAGATACTCCAAAGTAACAACTTCTATGACTTCGCTTGCGACAAAGTTTGCTGGAAAAAAGTATTTAAATTTTGATTTAAGCGATCAAAAATATGCAGCTCAGATAACTGAGATATTGGGTAATCTAAAAGGCCCTTTAATGAAAGTTGCTCAATTAAGCGCGACTATTCCTGATTTACTCCCTGAAGAATACGCAAGAAAACTTGCAGAATTACAATCTAATGCCCCTCCTATGTCATGGGTCTTTGTTAAAAGGAGAATGAAAGCTGAGTTAGGAGAAAATTGGGAGAAGAATTTTACAGATTTTGAAAAAGATGCAAGTTTTGCAGCTTCCTTAGGTCAAGTCCATAAAGCTAAATTAAATGGCAACGAAATTGTGGCTTGTAAATTACAATATCCAGATATGTCCTCAGCAGTAATTGCAGACCTTAATCAACTAAAAATAATTTTTAAAATTTACTCTAGTTATAATAAATCAATACAAATAAGAGAAATTTATAAAGAAATTGAGGCAAGGCTAAAAGAAGAATTAGATTATCAATTAGAGCATCGTCACCTCAAGATTTTTGATTACATGCACAAAAAAAATACATTTATTAAAATTCCTAAAGTATATAAAAAACTTTCAACCCAAAGATTATTAGTTATGGAATATCTTGATGGGAAAAAGCTTATTGAATACAAAAATTCATCTCAAAAAGTAAGAAATGATTTAGCAAAAAAATTATTTATGGCCTGGTACTATCCATTTTATAAATATGGAATCATTCATGGTGATCCTCACCTTGGTAATTACTCAGTAAATAAAGAAAATAACATAAACTTGTTTGATTACGGTTGTGTAAGAATTTTTCCAGCCAAATTTGTAAAAGGCGTAATTGATTTATATTTTGCTCTTAAAGAAAAAAATAACGAAAAAATTAAACTGGCTTATAAGGTCTGGGGATTTAAAGATATTGATGACAAGCTTATGAATGTTTTAAATAAATGGGCTCTTTTTTTATATGACCCTATTTTAAAAAATGAAGTTAGAAGAATACAAGACTCAGACAGCGGAATATATGGTGCTAAAATTGCTGGAGAAGTTCACAAAGAATTGAGAAAATATGGTGGGGTTAAACCACCAAGAGAGTTTGTATTCATGGATAGAGCCGCTGTCGGACTTGGATCAATCTTTATCCACCTGAAAGCAGAAATAAATTGGTATAAGCTTTTTCATGAGTTAATTAAGGATTTTTCATTAAAAAACCTTGAAACAAATCAAAAAAATGCCATAGCTTTTTCTAAAAAATCATGATTTTTTTAATCTGTAAACGCTTCCAGTAAGTAGTTATATTTAAACAAATCTAGGCTGATTTATTAAATATTTCATTTTTAATTAAAAAAACTTAGTTTACCTTAAATGCTGACCAACGACCGTATAGTTCTAAAAATATTAAAAAATAACAGAAAAAGACCTCTTTCTGCTTACGATGTTTTAGACAAGTTTTTGAGAATTAAAAGAGTACAGCCAGCTACTGTTTATCGTTCTCTCAGAAATTTATTGGACCAGAATCTTGTTCTAAGACTAAACGTTTCTAAAAAATATATTGTTAGTAGTGAACCCCGTAATAAAAATGATGTGTCAACAATCGTTTTGTGCAAAAATTGTAATGAATATGAAGAAATTAATATAAATAAAAATAAAATGAGTTTAGCTTATAATATTTTAGATTTAAAAAATTTTGATTTAAACAATTTTAGTGTTGAAATAATTTCAAAATGTAAGAAATGTTAATGTTATAATATAACATAACTTTAATACAAAAAAAATAATTGTATTTCAACAATTATCTTAAAAAAAATAAAAAAATACTTTTTTTATATCAAGTTATCCACAGGCATTTTTTCATATTTTGAAAAACTTTAACCACTATATTCAAAAGTCTGAACTTTAAATCTGTTTTGATATAACATAACAAATACTTATAATTTCTATAAAAAAAAGTATATATTTTAATACAAAAATGATATTGATCTTATTTAGTTTGTAAAATTATAAAGTTATCAACATTTTGAAATATTTATTTTTTTATTTTTTTTAATGAATTTAAAAAAATATTAAATGTAATCAATTTCAAAAAACTTTTACTTTTGATCTGAATGAACAATTTTTATTTATAATGTTTACAGAAATTATTTTTATTTCAAATGTGTAATCTGGAATAAAAACAAATTATTTATAGGAGGGACATTTATGTTCAATAATTTGAAAAGAAAGCTTTTTATTATCGCCACGATAATAGGATCTTTATCAATGTTCTCTATACCACAAAACGTTTCCGCTGGAGCTCATGAGCAGTATTTCCCAATTGCTAGTAGTAGGGTTGGTCCTTACTCAGCTATGGGTACTGGTTACTACGGAGCACAAATTGACTACATGAATTATGTCAATATGAACGGTGGAGTTAATGGAGTTATGCTCACATGGCAGGAATGTGAAACTGAGTATAATGCTGTTAAAACTGTTGAGTGTTATCAGAGACTTTTAGAGAAAGACGGCCAAAGGATCGTTGTATTCGACACTTTGGGAACACCTGGTGCTTATGCTGTGATTAACAGAATGGCTGAAGATAACGTTGTTTTAGCGCAGTACGGTTATGGAAGAACTGATGGTGCTGACGGAACAGTATGGCCTTGGGTATTTAATGCAGCAAGCCACTACTGGTCACAAATTGCTGTTAAGTTAAAGTTTATGGCTGAAATTGAAGGTGGTATCCCCAATATGGAGGGAAAGAAAATTGTTCACCTTCATATTGACTCTGCATATGGCAGAGAACCCTTACCAGCTATGAGAGCTATTACTGAAGAATGGGGAATGGAATTAGTTGAAATTTCAATTCCGCCTCCAGGATTAGAACAGCAGTCTCAGTGGCTTCAAATCAGAAAAGAAAAACCTGATTGGGTTACTTTCTGGGGAGCAGGTTCAGGTATGAATTCAACTGCAATGACAAACGCAGCTAGAGTCGGATTTCCAAGAGACAGAATGATGTACGTAACATTTGGAGCGGCTGAAGAGGATATGTATCCTGCAGGCGACTCAGCTGTTGGAACCTATGCTGTTGCGAACGCACTACCAGGAGATGACTTTCCTTTAGTTGCAGCTATTAAAGAACAGGTATACGGCGCTGGTAAAGGAAACCTTGCTGACGAAAGTAGAGTTGGATCAGTTTACTGGAACCGTGGACTCGGCGCAGCTGTTATGTGGATTGAAGCTCTAAAAAATGCTCAGGAAATGCATGGTAAAGTTGGTAAAGCTGTTACTGGTGCAGAATTCAGGGATGGTTATGAAGCTTTAAACATGACCACTGAAAGGTTAGCAGAAATAGGTATTGAAAATATGGTTGCACCTTTTTCAATTTCTTGTGAGAACCATGAAGGAGCAGGTAAATTTGCAGTGATGCAATGGGATGGAGAAAAGTTCAACCAAATTACAGGTTGGGAAGCTCCATTGGATCCAGGGTATATTCGAAGTTTAGTTGAAACATCTGCAGCAAAATTTGCTGAAGAGAACAACATTACCCCAAAAGTATGCTCATAAAATAAATGATCTTAGAGAGGGGTTTTTCACCCCTCTCACTTTTTTATGAAAGAATTAAATTATGAGTAATCAAAATAGCTCTGAAAATATACTCGAAATAAAAAATATAGAAGTCGTTTATGACGACGTTATCCTTGCAATAAGTGATGTTTCTTTAAATGTGCCTGATGGTAGTATTGTAGCACTATTGGGTGGAAATGGTGCTGGTAAAAGTACTACTTTAAAATCAGTTTCAACAATGCTTGCCTCTGAAAGAGGAAAAGTAACAAAAGGTTCAATTACATACAATGGACAAAGAGTTGAGAAATTAAATCCAAGTGACATGGTAAACTTGGGTTTGGTTCAAGTTTTAGAGGGAAGAAGATGTTTTGGACATTTGACGGTTGAAGAGAATGTGATAAGTGGTGCGTATACAAGAAAGTTATCTAAGTCTGAAATAAATTCTGAACTTGAGAGGATGTATAATTACTTTCCAAGACTCAAAGAAAGAAGAAAGAGTCAGGCAGGATTTACTTCAGGAGGAGAGCAACAAATGATTGCTGTAGCTAGGGCAATGATGGCGAAACCAAAAATGCTCTTACTTGATGAACCGTCTATGGGTTTGGCACCTCAACTTGTTGAAGAGATTTTTGTCATTGTTAAAGAATTAAATGATAAAGAGGGTGTAAGTATTTTATTAGCTGAACAAAATACAAATATTGCTCTAAGAAACTCGGATTATGGTTACATCATTGAAACAGGCCAGGTAATGTTAGACGGATCTGCAAAATCTCTTTTGAACGATGATAAAGTAAAAGAATTCTACCTTGGAATTTCATCTGAAGGTAGAAAAAATTTTAGAGATGTTTTAAAGGAAACGAAAAAAATTAAAGGTTAAAAAATGACTGACTCTCAAGATAGAAATTTTAAAATAGGCAATCCAATTCTAGAAGTTAATAATATCTCATTAAGCTTCGGAGGAGTTAATGCTATTACAGACACATCTTTTAATGTTTTAGAACATGAAGTTCGAGCTATTATAGGTCCAAATGGTGCAGGTAAGAGCTCAATGTTAAATTGTATTAATGGAATATACAAACCTCAGCAGGGATCAATAGCTTTTAAAGGAAATAAACTGAGTAAAATAACACCCAATTTAATTGCACAAATGGGCATTTCTAGGACATTTCAAAATTTAGCATTATTTAAAAGAATGTCAGCAATTGATAATATTTTAGTTGGAAGAAAACTCCATTCTAAAGCGAGTTTTTTTGATGTAGCTTTCCAACTCCCAAAAGCTAGACGTGAAGAAAAAATTAACTTAAAAAAATGTGAGGAAATTGTGGAATTTTTAGAAATTGAAAAGATTAAAGATACACCTGTTGGTAAATTACCGTATGGTTTGCAAAAAAGAGTGGAGCTAGGAAGAGCCCTAGCTACTGAGGCTTCTCTTCTACTTTTGGACGAACCAATGGCAGGAATGAATGTTGAAGAAAAAAGAGAAATGTGCAGGTTCATATTAGAGGTAAATGAAGAATATGGAACAACGATGGTTTTAATAGAACATGACATGGGAGTTGTAATGGATATATCAGATAGGGTTGTTGTTTTAGATTATGGAAAAATAATTGGAGATGGACCTCCAGATGAAGTTAGAACAAATCAAAAAGTAATTGATGCATACTTAGGAGTTTCTCATGGGGAGTGAAATATTATTTTTCTTTGAAGTTTTAGTAGGTGGTCTATTGGCTGGGACAATGTACTCTTTAGTGGCACTTGGTTTTGTTCTTATTTACAAAGCATCTGCCACGTTTAATTTCGCGCAAGGTGCAATGGTTTTCTTTGCTGTTTTGTCATTTGTCGGATTTATGGAGTTAGGTCTTCCATTTTTTCTAGCTTTTTTAGTGACTATTGGACTTATGGTTGTTGTTGGTCTCAGCACAGAACGTCTCGTTTTAAGGCCTTTAATGAATCAAAGTGAAGACACGCTCTTAATGGCTACAATTGGTTTGGGATATGTTTTAGAGGGATTAGCTCAAGCTGCTTGGGGTGTAGAAGTTAGAAGATTAGATCTGGGTATTCCTGATTTTCCTATAATGTTTATAGCTGACTCAATAGGGATATTTATAAGTGCTCTTGATTTAACCGCGGGTGCTGTGGCAGCTTTCATGGTGATATCTCTTGCAGTATTGTTTACTCAAACAAAGATTGGTTTAGGCCTTAGAGCGGTTGCTGACGATCCAGGTGCAGCAAGTTCAATTGGTATCCCTTTAAAACATATAATGTTATTAGTGTGGTCTGCAGCTGGGGTTGTTGCACTTGTAGCAGGTTGTTTATGGGGCGCCAGAGCAGGGGTTCAATTTGCATTAGTCGATCTCGCCTTAAAGGCATTACCAGTGTTGATTATTGGGGGTTTTTCATCAATACCTGGAGCAATAGTTGGAGGTTTGATTATTGGTTCTACTGAAAAAGTACTTGAAGTTTATATTGGACCTTTCTTTGGTGGAGCTATAGAAGGATGGGCACCTTATGTGCTCGCGGTATTCTTTCTTCTAAAAAGACCAGAGGGATTATTTGGAGAAAAAATTATTAGGAGAGTTTAATGGCTACAACAATTTCAACATATTCAAGAAATGATTATATAAATTTTTCAGTATTAATGGTTTTAGGTTTTCTTATTATCCCTATGACTGTTAACTCTGATTATTGGTTTACATCTATTTTAATCCCTTGGCTGTGTCTCGCTCTTGCTACAATTGGACAGCAAGTAATCATGGGATATACTGGTCAATTAGCTTTAGGTGCTGCTGGTTTTATGGCAGCTGGTGCTTTCGCCTGTTTTAATTTGATACTTAGAGTTGATGGTCTGCCATTTTTTGGAGCCTTAATTATTTCTGGCTTAATTGCAGCTGCTATTGGCATTGTTTTTGGACTGCCAAGTTTAAGAATTAGGGGCATTTACTTAATGGTTGCAACACTAGCATCACAATTTTTTATTATTTGGGTGATAGATAAGTTTGGCTGGTTTAAAAACTATGACTCATCTGGTATTATTACTGCCCAAGATATTGTGATTTTTGGAAGACCTTATACCTCACCAGTAGATATGTATCTTGTTATCTTGGTTGTTGTCACTGTCATGACCATACTTGCTATAAATATGGCTAGGGGCAGCACTGGAAGAAATTGGATGGCAGTCAGAGATATGGATGTAGCAGCTGAGTCAATGGGTGTATCTCTTTTAAAAACTAAAATTCAAGCATTTGCAATAAGTTCCTTTTTTTGTGGTGTAGCAGGAGCACTTTTTGCATTTACATATTTAAAATCACTAGAGCCTGTAGCATTTGATATTAAATTATCATTTAAGATATTATTTATGTGTATTCTAGGTGGTTTAGGTACAATTAACGGAGCATTTATCGGTGCTGGTTTTATTTTATTATTCCCAGTTTTACTAAACTATTTAGGCAATAATGTTTTTCATGGAGCTATAGATGCAACAATTATTTCAGCCTTAGAACAAGTTGTTTTTGGTGTTCTGATGATTGTATTTATGATTTACGAACCCTTAGGTATGGCCCGATTATGGGAAAACCTTAAACAAAGATTTTTTAAGAAAAAAGATAAATAATTCTAATGATACTCGGGTTAAGTCTTCTTAATGAATAGAAATTTAAAAATTATTTTAGCTCTATGTGTTGGTATAGGTCTAGGATTACTCATGGAGAACAATTTTTTAATTTAGGATGAAAAGCATTGAAAAACAAGGTTTCTATAATAAATACAATATCTTAATTGTAACAATCTTAAAATTGGTGACTTTTAAATATATAATTGATAAACAGATATCCCTTAGTTAGGTAATCTATAAATGATCATTGGAACAATTAAAGAAAAAAAGAAGTTTGAAAATAGAGTAGCAGTAAGTCCAGATGACGTAAAATCTTATTTAAAGTCTGGACATCAAGTTCTTATTGAAAGGGGAGCAGGTAGTTTATCTGGTTTTACTGATAAATCATATAAAGAAGCTGGCGCTACTATTTCAAACTCAAAAGATATTCTAAAAACATCAGATATAATTATTAAAATTAATTGCCCCACACCAGACGAGTCTAGACTTATCAATAATAAGTCAATGGTTGTATCTCAAATTAGTACACAAAATAATCAAGATAGTATTAAAATTTTAAATTCTAGAAAAGTATCAGCATTTGCCTTGGAGTTAGTTCCAAGAATTACGCGTGCTCAAGATATGGATATATTATCTTCCCAGGCAAACCTAGCTGGATATCATGCAGTTATTGATGCTGCACAAGAGTTTAACAGAGTCCTCCCTTTATTCATGACAGCTGCTGGAAAAGTTACCCCTGCAAATGTCTTAGTTATAGGTGCCGGAGTTGCAGGGTTGCAAGCAATAGCTACTGCAAAACGTTTAGGAGCAATTGTTTATGCAACTGATGTTAGAATTGCGTCCAAAGAACAAGTTGAGAGTCTTGGTGGTAAGTTTGTGATGGTTGAAGATGAAGAGTCCAAGAATGCTGAAACAAAAGGTGGTTATGCAAAAGAAATGAGTGCAGAGTACCAAAAAAAACAAGAAGCATTACTAGCTGAAACTTTAAAAACTATGGATATAGTTATTTGCACCGCTCAAATACCTGGAAGAAAAGCACCTTTAATTTTAAAAAAAGAAATGTTGGAAAATATGCAGAACGGTTCAGTTATCGTTGATTTAGCTGTTGAATCCGGTGGTAACTGTGAATTTAGTCAGGTCGGAAAAGTAGTATCAAAGAACGGTCTTAAAATTGTTGGCCATGCCAATGTCCCTGGAAGAGTTGCAAACAATGCCTCAAGCCTTTTTTCGAAAAATATTTCCAACTTCTTAAAATTAATGAATTTTGAAGATAAGAAAAAATCTATGATTAACAAAAGCGATGAAATTATCAAAGCTACGATGATTTGCTCAGCTGGAAAGATACTAATTAAATAAAGGAGATAATATGTCAGAAATTTCAAATCAATTAGAAAATTTATCTTATAAAGCACAACAGATTGCAAATGAAGCAAGTCAGTTAGCATCGAGTGTCGTAGATACATCAGGTGGTCATAGCGACTTCATCATTTTTGGTATTACTGTTTTGGTATTAGCTTGTTTCGTTGGATATTACGTTGTCTGGTCTGTTACCCCAGCTCTTCATAGTCCTTTAATGGGTGTTACTAACGCTATTTCATCGGTAATTATAGTTGGTGCTTTACTCGCTGCAGGTCCTATTGATAGCACGATATCAAAATATTTTGGATTAGTTGCAGTGGGTCTTGCTGCAGTTAATATTTTTGGGGGGTTCGTTGTAACAAATCGTATGCTCTCAATGTTTAAGAAGAAATAATAGGGGAAATAGATGTCAAATTTAACAACTGCTGCATATTTGATTTCCTCTGTATTGTTCATACTATCGCTTAGAGGTCTGTCTCACCCCTCAACGGCTAGAAGAGGAAATTTTTTAGGTATTTTAGGAATGACAATAGCAATTGTCACAACCTTAGCTAACCCAGGAGTATTAAGCTATAAAGAGATTGGAATTGCATTTTTAATTGGAGGTTTAATTGGAACTTCTATTGCAGTAAGAATTCAAATGACTGCATTACCACAACTAGTGGCTGCATTTCATAGTTTAGTCGGTTTAGCTGCTGTTTTTGTTGCTGCATCAGCATACTACAATCCTAGCGCCTTTAATATTGGAAACGTTGGTGCGATTCCTATGGGAAGTCTCATAGAAATGTCTATTGGAACAGCTATTGGAGCTGTAACATTTACAGGATCTATAATTGCTTTTGGAAAGCTCCAAGGTTTTGTATCAGGTAACCCTTTAGTATTTAAAGGTCAACATTTTTTAAATTTACTCTTAGGTTTGGGAATTATTGCGTTAATTGTAAAATTTTGTATTGATCAAAATCAAGAGTTATTTTGGCTAATAGTAGCTGCCTCTTTCGTCATAGGAGTTCTTTTGATTGTACCTATCGGTGGCGCAGATATGCCTGTTATAGTTTCAATGTTAAACTCATACTCAGGTTGGGCTGCAGCAGGTATTGGTTTCACACTTTCAAATAATTTATTAATTATCACTGGTGCTCTTGTTGGCTCCTCTGGTGCAATCTTGAGTTATATCATGTGTAAAGGAATGAATAGATCTTTCCTAAATGTTTTACTAGGAGGTTTTGGTGGGGAGCAAGCAGCTAGTGCAGACGGGGTCAAAGATGATCGTCAGGCGAAACAAGGTAATGCTGCTGATGCTGCCTTCATGATGAAAAATAGCAAAACAATAATTATAGTCCCTGGATACGGAATGGCAGTTGCTCAAGCACAGCATGCATTAAGGGAAATGGGCGACTTACTTAAAGGAGCAGGGGCAGAGGTCAGATATGCAATACATCCAGTAGCAGGAAGAATGCCTGGCCATATGAACGTGTTACTTGCTGAAGCAAATGTCCCCTATGATGAAGTTTTAGAACTCGATGAAATTAATAGAGATTTTTCCGAGACTGATGTTGCATTTGTGATTGGTGCTAACGATGTTACAAACCCCGCAGCTAAAACAGATAAGACAAGTGCTATCTACGGTATGCCTATCTTAGATGTAGAAAATGCAGGGCAAGTATTCTTTGTAAAAAGGGGAATGGCAAGTGGTTATGCTGGAGTTCAAAACGAGTTATTCTTTAGAGACAACACTTTAATGTTATTCGGTGACGCTAAAAAAGTTTGTGAAGATATAATTAAAGGTTTAGAGAATTAGTCGAACTTCTTTTTACGCATCAGCTTTTTAAATCTCTTAATTGATTCGGCTTTTTCGCGAAGTTTTCTCTCGGATGGCTTTTCGTAATTTTTTCTAAGCTTTAGCTCTTTGAAAATACCTTCTCTTAGAAGCTTTTTCTTGAGCACACGTATAGCTGCCTCAACATTGTTATCTCTAACTTGAACTTCTATTGCCAATCTAGTAACCTCATAAGAGCGTAATTTATATATAATAATGAAGTCAAAGCAAGAAAAATTAGCTAATTTATTTGTTCAGGATGTGCCAAAATTTGGTTGGTCAAGAGACACTTTATTGCAGTGCGCTAAAAAGCAGAGAATTTCAACATCTGTCCTTGCTAAACTGTTCCCTTCCTTTGAGTATGATGTTTTGAAGTTCATAATAGCTCAAAATAACTCCAAAGTTGAGAAAAATTATAACTCTTTTAATAACTCTCGTTTAAAAACCAGAGACAAAATTAAAACTATTATGGAGTTAAAATTTGAAAATAATAATCATTTAAAAAAAGCATTACCCGAAATGCTTAAATTTTTACTTAGACCTGGTAATATTTTTATGTCAATTAAAATGCTCCATGATAATAGTGACTTTATCTGGAACCTCTCAGGCGATAAATCAAATGACTTTAGCTACTATTCAAAACGTGGCTTACTATCGACGATTTATTTAGCCACATTAATTTATTGGCTTAATGACAAATCAGAAAAAGATATAGCAACTAAAAATTTTATTAGTAAATCTGTTGATGGAATAGTAGATGGTGTTTCAAGACTCAAACAATTAAGTTTACTCAAAGGCTTAGCTGAAAATTTTATGTCTAGGTATGCTAAAAAGACATCTTAACTTGCTAATAAAATAATTTAATAAATCTTCAACAAGTATAAAAATAAATTTCAAATTAATTTTAAAATTAATTTATTTATAGAAAGGTACACAATGAAGAAAATTTTTATTACATTAATTTTTTCGATTTTTTCATCATTTGCTTTTGCAAATGGCCATATGCAGCCAGACTCTTTTGCATTAACTTTAAAAGTCCCCTCTGCAGATGTAGAGAAAGTGGAAGCAATCTTACAAAGCCATCATCAGTTTATGCATGATAAACACTCATTATCCGGTGATGATAGGTTAAACTCTTATTCTATTGTTAAAGGTTTTGAGCCAGTAGATATAACTGACCCCTCAAAAGGTGTTACTGATAATGTCATTTATTTTTTAAGCGAGCATTATCAAACTCCGGTTGGCTTACAGCTTCATGGACAAAATTCTGAGACTTGGGAGGATGTACAAGAGTTTAGATCGCTAATATATCAGTATGCTATCGCTATTGCTTTTCCAGGAGAAGTCATAGCTAAGATGAATCGTTAGGAAATTAAAATAATCTTTCACGGTCATTCAATTGGCCGTGAGAAAATAAAACCTCTTCAGGAACTATTTAAATACATTATAATACATATCAATTGGAGGATTGATGAGTATTCAAAAAACTATTACACCCATAAATAATACTGTTTATCTAGAGAGAGAATTAGCCTCTGATATTCAAATAAATTCAGTTATTGAAAAGGGATCAACCGGTTTTAAAATTTGGAAAAAAACTTCAATTGACGATCGAATTAGCATTGTAAATAAATTCATTGATAACTTAATTGATCTTAAAGATGAAATATCCAAAGAAATTTGTTGGCAGATAGGTAGACCTATATCTCAATGTGCAGGTGAACTTAGAGGTTTTGAGGAGCGCTCAAGACATATGGTAAACATTGCAAAAGAGTCTTTGCAAAATCTTCCTGCAACTCAAAATGATGAATTTGACAATTACATCTACAAATCTCCTCTTGGAATAATATTTGTTATGGCACCTTGGAACTACCCAATTATCACTGCAACAAATACAATTGTTCCAGCAATAATTTCAGGCAATAGTCTAATTTTGAAACACTCATCCCAAACACCTAGATGTGCAGAATTAATTTTTAATGCTTTTGAAAATACTGGAATTCCTGATGGTGTTTTTCAATTTATTCATACAGATCACAAAGCATGTGAAAAAATAATTTCAGACTCTAGAATTGCTCATATTGTTTTTACAGGGTCTGTTAGAGGAGGTCAGGAGGTAAAAAAATACATAGGCACACGATTTATTAACGCAGGTCTTGAATTAGGAGGAAAAGATCCTGCCTATGTCAGGGCAGATGCAGATATAAATCATGCTATTGAAAATCTAGCAGATGGGGCTCTATTTAATTCTGGACAGTCTTGTTGTGGAATTGAAAGAATCTATGTTGATAAAAAAATTTATAAAGAATTTATTGATGGCTTCAAAAGTATTACTGAAAATTATAATTTGAATGACCCTTCAAAATCAGACACTAACTTAGGCCCCGTGGTAAGACAATCAGCTGCAGATTTTATAAGAACCCAAATGAAAGATGCAGAGAGCGAAGGAGCAAAACGTCTTGTAGATGAGAGTAAATTTACAATATCTAAAGAAGATAACTGTTATGTCTGCCCCCAAGTCATGGTTGATGTAAATCATGATATGAGATTTATGATGGAGGAGACCTTCGGTCCTGCTGTCGGAATAATGCCTGTGAATGACGAAGAGGAAGCAAAAAATTTGATGAATGATAGCCCTTATGGTTTAACAGCATCTGTATGGACAAAAGATATTGAATTCGCAAAAGATTTTGGTAAATCAATTGAAACAGGAACTTTTTTTATGAATAGGTGTGATTATTTAGATCCTGCCCTCGCATGGACGGGTGTAAAAGATACAGGTATTGGCTGCTCATTGTCTACACTCGCTTTTGATCAATTTACAAGACCGCAAAGTTTTCACATTAGAAAGGTTATTTAAAACTACAAAAATGAATAGTATGAATTGGAACTATCCTACAACGGTTTGGTTTGGAGAAAATCGATCTAAGGAAATTCAAAACGCTTGCGATCATCTCAAAATAATCAACCCTCTCATAGTCACCGATCCAGGCCTACTACAAACTTCAATAATTGAACAAATTAACTCAGATTTAAAACAAAAGACAAACATCTATTCTGAAGTACAAGGTAATCCTACTGGCTCCAATGTCATTAATGGTGTTAAAATTTTTAATGAGGGTAATCACGATGGAGTTATAGCTATAGGTGGAGGATCAGGTATGGACACTGGAAAAGGGATTGCTTTTATGGCTCATCAGACACGCCCTCTATGGGATTTTGAAGACATAGGTGATTGGTGGACAAGAGCTGACTCAAATGTAATTAAACCTATTATAGCAGTACCAACAACCGCAGGTACAGGTTCAGAAGTAGGAAGAGCTTCAGTATTTCTTAATGAGGAAAACTTAAAGAAGAAGATTATATTTCATCCTAAAATGCTCCCTGAAATTGCTATTTTAGACCCACTTCTTACTGTCAATTTACCAAAAAATATTACTGCAGGAACAGGGATGGATGCTTTAGCTCATTGTATAGAAGCATATTCCTCTCCTTTTTATCACCCTATGGCAGAAGGAACAGCTTTAGAGGGACTAAGGTTGGTCAAAGAAAACATTCAAGAAGTTTATCATAACGGAAACAACATTGAAGCAAGAGCTCATATGTTAGTTGCATCGATGATGGGTGCAGCTGCGTTTCAAAAAGGTTTAGGAGCTATTCACTCGATTACTCATCCAGTTAACTCTCTATATAATACTCACCATGGAACCACAAATGGAACAGTTATGCCTTTTGTATTGAACTATAACCGCAGCACAATTGAAGAAAAATTTATAAGATTGGCAAACTTTTTAGATATTAAAAATGGCTTTGAAGGTATTGTTGATTGGATTATTGAACTAAAAAAAGAAATGCAGATACCTGAAACCCTTAAAGATATGGGTGTAAACAACGGGGATGAAGTGAAATTAGCACCATTAGCTCAAGAAGATCCAAGCACAGGAGCTAACCCACTAGAGATGAGCGAGGAAAAATTTAAAGAACTCATTTCAAATTGTATTACAGGACAATATTAAATCTTTATAAATTGTTGATGAGCTTTTTTTGATATAGAAGCCACCACATCACCATTTGATTTGAAATTTAAAGGATTACCTTTCCAATCACTTATTATTCCTCCACTTTCTTCAACAATATTTATTAAAGGAATATAGTCATAAGGTTTTAAAAAAGACTCTACTACTAACGGTATTCTTTTTTCAGCTAAGAGTCCGTACTGTACACAGTCACCACCAAAGGTTGCATATTTAGTTTTTTTAATCAAAGTATTATATTTTTTATTTTTATTATTTGATTTGAAAGCGGTCATACCAGAGCTACTAAAATAAAGTTTCGATAAAGGTAAATTGTTTGAAGATTTCTTTATTTTTTTTCCATTACAATAGGCACCGTTATCTCTTATTCCAATCCAAGTTTTTTTAATTTCAGGACAGTTAATTATTCCAATAACAGGTGTGTAATCTATACATAAAGAAATTAATGTCCCAAAATTATTATTTCCATTAATGAAATTTTTAGTACCATCTATTGGGTCAATTACCCATAAGAATGGAGAGTTATTTGTTTTATTTTTGTATTCCTCTCCAAATATTCCATGATTAGGAAATCTTTTATTAATCATCGAGCGTAATTTTCTCTCAATTGCCATATCTATTTTGGTAACTGGTGATTTATCTGATTTAAAATTTATTTTAATACGATTAGAAGGTGTCTTTTTCAAAATCTCCTCTGAAGTATTTGAGAGTTTTTTTGCAAAACTTAGATATGAAGATATATCTTTGAGTTTTAAAGGCATTTAAAAAATATATAGAAAAAAAGCACTACTACTAATTATTTTTAATTAATATTATTTTTGAGTTTTTTAAAAATAATATCGAAATTTTCTGATGTTTGAGCACCATTGATAACTATTTGTTTGTTAACTATAAAGGTCGGTACACTATTAATACCCATTTTTCTTGCTTCTATTTCTTCATTTGCTAAAGGCTCAATATTTTCTTGATCTGATAAATAAGTTTTAAAATCCTCAGCATCAATTTGATGTTTAATCGCAATATCCAACAATATATTAGGATCACCTATATCTTCACCATTTAAAAAATAAGACTCAAATAAACTATCTAAGACATTTTCTTGAATACCTTGTTTATATGCTAAAGCTAACAGCCTATGGGAATTAAATGAATTTGGAGTTGTTTGAATAGAATCAAAGTTAAAGTTAATTCCCTCTACAAGCCCTTCATCATAGATATTGTCATAGATCGTTTTTGCTGCATCGGCACTACCAAATTTAGAAATTAGATACTCCTGTCTATCCATTCCGTCCGGTGGCATCCCAGGATTCAACTGAAAAGGTCTCCATGTTTGTTTAAACTCTAAATTTTTATGATTATTTATTGCTTTTTCTAGTCGTTTCTTACCAATGTAACACCAAGGGCAAACTGTATCTGAAAATATATCGAGTTCGATCATAAATTTATTTTAACATTCATGTCATAAAAAATTAATAATTCATAGTCATTAAATTAAAATTAAATTTTGGCTTATAAAAAGATTAATAATTATGAAAATAATTTATTAATTTAATTAAAAAAATCATTTGTTTAAAAATACCTAACTTATAATTTAATAAACAAAAGGAGTGTCAATGAAACAATTATTAAAACTATTTATATTAGTATCAACATTATTATTACCAACTAATTATCTTTTAGCTGAAGGACATTCAGGCAGTTATGATTTGAAAGCATATTTTACAGGATCAGCTTCCTCAAATGGATCTCCTCAACAAGGTTTTACAGCAAATTATGATGGTATGGTTGTTGCTGTAGATGTTGAAGGATCATCTTCTATCTTTAATAATTCTTCTCACCATTGTGTTGGTAGTATTTCTATGGTTGCTGGCAAAGGCACTGAAAAAGCGACATGCAAAATTGCTTTAGCGGATAGTGAAGATGGAGAGTTTATTTTTTTTCACATAGATTCAGTTTTTCCTGCACCTGATGGAATTAAAAAAGGTAAATTTGTTGGAGGTACAGGTAAATATAAAAATTTCTCTGGAGATGGAATTACAATAGTTAAACCCCTTCCTCAATTAGCCAGTTCTGATCCAAGCATGCGCCAGTCAGTGTTAATTTTAAGAGGATCATATTCTTACTAAAATTAACAATAAAATTAAAAATCTGATAAAATATATAATAGGAGATTCATATGTTAGAAAATTTTAATGGTATATTTTACTTAGTAATATTTTTAATAATTTTGGCCATGAACGCTTTTTATGCTTACAATTGTTTGTTTAATACAAAAAACTTTATAAGCAAATATGGTGTTGATGTGACAGCTGCCTTTTTTGCAAGATTTGCTGGTGCAGTAATTTTAGGTGCAGTGTTAATGCAATTATATATTTTGTTCAGAGGAACAGCTGCAACATGGGCATTTTTTAATTTCATGTTTATTATAATGACCATAATAGCTATCGCAGCTTATTATACTGGTGAAGTCGACAAATTAGGAAGAACTGATCAATATTCAAGAGAGGGATACCTATCTACCGGTGGACTCGCAATTGGATGGGCTATTCTTTGCTTTGGACTTGCAGATAAAATTTATATTTAGCGATTTCTGATAAAGTAAATAAATATTAAAGACGTTAAATACATAATAACGCTATAAGTAGCTGCGGGAATAATGTAAAGACCACCTCCAAAGACACTCGTGCCAACAAAAATAGCTAGAGTTCCATTTTGAAGACCACACTCTAAAGAAATAGCTTTTTGTTGGGAGGCGCCAGTGTCAAATATCATTGCCCAATAAAAAGCAATGATCATCATTATTAAATTTAGAATAAGAACTACTAGTCCAGTTTGAGCAAAATATACTACTAAATTTTCTCTTTCAGCCAAAATAGCCCCAATCAAAACTAAAACAAACAAAGCCGTTGAAAGAATTTTAGCAAATTTCTCTATTCTTTTTGTTAAATATGATAAGCTTGCTCGAAAAGTCATTCCAATTAAAACAGGCAATGTCACTATCAAAAACATACTAATAGCAATTCCAGTTAAGGAGACTGAACCTAAAGAATTATCAGATATTAATCCCATTGAAACACCCAAAACTAAAGGAACAGATATAACACTTAAAAGACTCATAACTGCAGTCAAAGATATAGACAACGCAACATCACCTTTTGCAAAAGATGTAAGAATATTTGAAGTTACACCTCCTGGTGCTGCAGCAATTAGTATTAACCCTATAGCTAATTCAGGTTGAAGTGGCCAAGCAAAAACAATTATTAAAGCAACAATTGGTAGAAAAATTAATTGGCTAATTAGTCCTATAATAAAATTCTTAGGTGTCTTCGCTACTCTTGCAAAATCAGAAAAGGTTAAACCTAATCCTAAAGTGAACATTATAAAAGCTAAGGCTAAGGGAAGAATTACATCAGTTACAAAATTCATGGATAAATAATATCAAATACCCAAAATTATCATATCTCATAACCAAGGCTTTTTTCCTCATAATCTTCAAGCTCTTCCGGGTATCCCTCAGCTCTAAATTTAATATTGTGTTTATTTTCAAGCCTTTTAACTACCATAGAGGACCAAGCACGATCACCAAAAGTTTTTCTTGCATCTTTGATAATGTCTAAAACAATAGGAGAAATTTCTAATTCAACTCCAAGTTTATTTGCAAGGTTTTGAAATAGTCCCACATCTTTCTCTACTAAGTCCATAGTAAAATTTATATTATAAGATCCGTTTAATATAACTTGACTTTCAGTTTCATGGACAAATGAGTTACCTGATGAAGCGGCAATGCCTTTAAATGTTTTAGCTAAATCTAAATTTGATTTACTGGCTATAGTCCAAGCCTCACCTAACGCTACCAAGTGAACTGTAGCCAAATAATTAGTAATAACTTTCAATACAGAAGCACTTCCAAAATCTCCTGTATACAAAATTTTTCTTCCTAGATACCTTAAAACAGGCATAGCTTTATCAAATCCTTCTCTACTTCCTCCAACGAAAATAGAAATATTTCCAGTTGCAGCTCTATGACAACCTCCACTTACAGGTGCCTCTAAGGCTATTGCATTTTTTTGTTGAATTAATGAAGCATGTCTTTTTAACTGACTATCTTCAGTTGTGCTCATTTCTATCCAAATTTGATCTTTTTGTATTGTGTCTATAATACCCCCTTTACACTCTAGAACTTCTGCACATATTTTAGGGGAAGGAAGGCAAGTTATTAAAATATCTGCGCTAATTACTAGATCTTGTATTGATTTAGCTGTGTCAGCACCTTTTAATTTAAACTTATCCATTAATTTATTATTTTTATCTAAAACTGTAATTTGAAAATTATTTTCAAAAAGGTTATTAGCAAGTTTTCCTCCTACATTACCCAATCCAATAAAGCCTATTCTCATTCTTACCCCCTTTAATATTTTAAAATATCATTTATTTATTTTTCAATGTTAATATTTAATAATTTTTATAATATTAACTAATGGCAATATACCTTAGAACAGAAAAAATCATCCCAGATTGGACAGATTACAATGGTCATATGAATTTAGCCTTTTATATTCATCTATTTGATCAAGGCTGGGACGTACTACTGGATAAATTTCAAATGGGAGGAGAGTCAGCAAAAACTGAACAAAGATCAACATTTGCTGTAGAGTCTCATACTAAATATATTCAAGAAGTTAAAGAGGGCGATGAGGTTGATATAAATTTATTATTTTTAGATCGTGACAAGAAAAGATTTGTTTATCAATTAGAAATTGTTAGTAAGAGAGGAAATTTTAGAGCAGCTACCTCAGAAGTATGCTCTCTTTACGTGGATTTAAGTATCCGCAAAGTTATTGAAATGGAAGATTACAAGTTAAAGTTAGTTGATGACTATATATCAAATAACAAAAATCAATTTTCACCAATAGAATTTTATCTTTTAGATAAATTAAAAAAATAATGAAAGTTGCTATTATCGGCTCTGGAATAGTAGGCCTAACACTTGCGCATACTTTGACTGAAAAAAATATAGAAGTAACTATTTTTGAAAAAGAAAAAGACTCACTATCTCATGGAACTGGAAGAAATAGTGGTGTCATTCATTCAGGAATTTACTATCAACCTAATACTTTAAGATCAAATCTTTGTATTAAAGGGGCCAAATTAATGAAAAAATTTATTGTTGATAATAATCTTTATATAAATAATTGTGGAAAATTATTACTCCCTAAAACAAAAAATGATATTGAAACTTTGAAATTATTATATGAAAGATCAAAGGTAGTGGGGGTCGAAGCTCAGAAACTAAATAGTATAGAGGAAATTACAAGAATAGAACCAAATTGTAATCCTTTATACAAAGATGCTCTTTTCATAAAAGATACTGCCATAGCAGATCCAAAAGAAGTATCTAATAAATTAATTGAGATTTTAAAAAAAAGAAATGTGATTATAAAATATGGCTTTAAAGTTGATGAAATATCATCAGAAAATACTTCTATTACCACAAAAGGTAATATTAATAAATTTGATTTTATTATTAATTCTGCAGGCTTGCACGCTGACCATTTAGCTAAAAAGGCAAATTTAGAAACTGATTATACATCTCTCCCTTTCAAGGGAAAATATTGGAAAATTAAATTTAGTGATAAAAATGAAATTCCTAGTAGATTAATATATCCAGTACCTAATCTAGATTATCCTTTTTTGGGAATTCATACCGTATATGACAAAGCTGGGAACTTTTATTTAGGTCCTAGTAATACACCAGTATTTGGAAGAGAGGCTTATAAGCCCTTTTATAAATTTAATTTGATAGAGTTTTTAAATTTAAGTTATAAATTTATTTTAAAAATATTTTTTAATGAAAATAACTTAAGAAATTTAGCATTAAGTGAGTTCAAAAATTTATTTTTATTCAATGTTAGGAAATCATCTAATGTTTATTTTAAACATAATCCTTCTAATATTGAATTGAGTAGTAAAGTGGGTATCAGATCTCAAATATTTGATAAAAAAAGTAAAAAACTATTTAATGATTTTGTAGTTATCAAGCAAAATAATATCATACATATTCTAAATGCCATTTCTCCAGCATGGACATCATCTTTTGCTATGGCAGATTTTATATGTGAGAAATATAACTTTAAATAGAATTTAATTATGAAAGCTCCTAATTTTAAGTTACCCAGTACTTCTGGAACATTTCACCTACGCGATCACCTTGGGAAAAATATAATTTTATATTTTTACCCTAGAGATAATACATCTGGATGCTCTCTAGAGGCCAATGATTTCAATAATTCTCTCAAAATCATAAATAAGCTCAACGCAATAGTGGTGGGTGTTTCCAAAGATTCAATTGAAAGTCATCAAAAATTTATTGAAAAAAATAATCTTAGATTTGATTTATTATCTGATGAAAAAACAACAGTTCTCAAAAAATACAAAGCTTGGGGACTAAAAAAATTTTTGGGTAAGGAATATTATGGAATAATTAGATCAACAGTACTAATAGATAAAAAAGGTAATATTATTAAGACTTGGAGTAATGTTAGAGTAAAAGATCACGTTAAAAATGTAATTGAAGAGTTATCAAGTATTTAATACCAAATAAAACTTATTCACATATTATAAACAGAAAAATGTAAATAATTAATTTTTATTATTGTTAAAAAAAATTTACTAATGTAGCATCAAAAATGTAGAGGGTAGGAAACTTCCCAAAACGAGGAAAAGGACCAAAGAAGTAGAGGCCACGAATAGGGAAACCAAAACGTGGTCGAGACATCGGAGGTCCTTTTCTGTTTTAATATTATTTTATATATTAATTGACTAAGACTATCTCTAAAAAATTGATATGATGGATCATTGAAAAAATTCATATCATATTTTTTTGTAATTATAATTTCTTTTAATATGAATTCATTTGCTGGACCATTTACCGACGATTTTTCTAAATGTTTAGTCACTAAAACTACAGCCCAAGAAAAAACTGATTTAGTGAAATGGATCTATGTTACAATTTCCTTTCATCCTCAGTTAAGTCAAATGTCAAACCTGACAGCAGAGGACGTTGAAATGGCAAATATAAGAGTTGCTGATTATATGACTAATGTATTCGCCTACAAATGTAATGATGAATTAAATCAAGCTATTAAATATGAGGGTGAAGAAAGTGTATTTTATGCATTTGAGCTTTTGGGTGAATTAGCAATGGGAGAACTTATGCAAGATCAAGGAGTAACAGCAGCAAGTGAATTATTCATTCAGTATGTCGATCTGAGTATTTTTGCTGAATTGTTTTCAGATTTCTAAACTACCTCATAATAAAAGGATTAGTCATGGGGTCATCAGATATATTAATCCACGTTGTCTTTATTCTTGTGTAATCTAAAATGGATTGTTTTCCAGCCTCCCTTGCATAGCCAGATTGATTAAAACCTCCAAAAGGTGCAATAGGTGAAATAGCTCGATATGTATTTATCCAACAAATTCCTGCTTGAATTTGTCTTGATACTCGATGTGCTCTAGCTAAATTTTTTGTAAAAATTCCTGACCCAAGTCCATATTTTGAGCTATTTGCAATATTGACTGCTTCTTCCTCACTCTCAAAGTCTATTATTGAGATCACTGGCCCAAACATTTCAATTTTAAGTGTTTCGATTTCACAATTTGGACAATGTATTAAAGTTGGCTCAAAGTAATTACCTTCTCCACTAATTTTATTTCCACCAAAGATAATTTTTCCTCCTTGTTGAATTGATTTTTTTAGTGTTTGTTCAATTTTTTGAATTTGATTTTTTGTGCAAAGTGGACCTAGATTAGTTTTTAAATTTTCAGGATCTCCTACGATAATTGACTTTGACTTTTGTACAATTAAATCAATTATTTTTTTTGATATTTTTTTATCCAATATTACTCTACTACCAGCTACACAAGACTGTCCAGAGGCACCAAAGTTTCCTGCAATTATTCCATTTGCTGCACTCTCAAGGTCAGCATCATCAAAAATAATCATAGGAGATTTTCCTCCGAGCTCTAGATTAGTTGCAGCAAAATTATTTGCGGAGTTTTGTATAATTTTTTTAGCTGTATCAGTCCCACCAGTAAAAGCTATTCTATCAATATCAGGGTGTGAGGTTAAAGAAGCTGAACAATTTTCCGCATCACCAGTTACTATCGAGACTACTCCTTTTGGGAAGCCAGCTTCATGGATTAATTTTGATAATTCAAACATAGCACATGGGGCTATTTCTGATGCTTTTATTATAACACTACATCCTGCAGCTAAAGCAGGTGCTAATTTCGTAGCTGTTAGAAACATTTGAGCATTCCAAGGAACAATAGCAGCTACTACACCAATTGGAAGGTGTGTTGTAAAAACATGCATATCTTTCTTATCAATTGGTAGAGTAGAGCCCTCAATCTTATCAGCTAACCCTGCAAAGTATCTATAATAGTCAGAGACATATTTAGTTTGTGTAACTGTTTCTGCTAATAATTTTCCACTATCCTTTGTTTCTATCTCTCCGATTTTGTCTGCATTTATTTCAATTAAATCTGCAAGTTTAAATAATAATTTTCCTCTTTCAGTGGCATTTAATGAACCCCAAGCTTTAGAAGCTAGAGCGTTTCTTGCATAAACTATTGCATCATCTATATCTTCTTTGCTAGCACAATCAAAACTAGCCCACGGTTTATTATCGCGGGGATTTTCTGAGTGCATTATTTGACTTTTGGAACCAGATTTCCATTCCCCATTAATATAAAGCTGATAGTGATTAGCTAATTTTTCCATTATTTAAACCGAGGCATTACATCAGAGATAAATCTATCTAAAAAAACTTTTTTATCTTCTATACTTAAGTGAGAGTCAATCCAAATAGAGTACTCATCAAAGCCTAAATCTTCATATCGTTTAATATTATCAATTACTTTGTTTAAGGTTCCAATATTTTGATTTTTTTTCATCTCATTTGGCGAACACATTTCATTATTATCTAATTCCTCTTGAGTAAGAGGGTCCATTGTTCCTTGAATAACTGATCGATTGTTTTTATACCAAGCACCAAAGTTATTATAAAATTTTGATACAGCGACAGCACCTTTTTTTATGTCATCATCATTACCACCTATATAGCAGTGATTGAGAACCATAGATAATGGTTTTGGTTTATCAGAATATTTCATGCATATATCATCAAATATATTTTTTAATCTTTCAATTTCATCAAAGCCTTTCCATAGTGGTGTTACTTGAACATCCCAACCGTTAGCTATAGCAAATTCATGGCTATTAGGGTCTCTGGCTGCTATCCATATTGGAGGTCCATTATCTTGTAAAGGTTTGGGAATAGAAGTTGTGCTTGGAAATTGAAAATATTTTCCATCATGAGCATAGTCACCCTTCCACAACTTTTGAAGAGTTGGAACTATTTCTCTCATGCGTAAACCAGCTTCCATAGCGTCCATTCCAGGTATAATTCTATCGTATTCATACAAGTAAGCCCCTCTAGCAAGACCTAATTCTAATCTGCCGTTAGACAAGACGTCAGTCATAGCTGCTTCGCCAGCTAACTTAATTGGATGCCAAAAAGGAACGATCAATGTTCCTGTTCCCAATTTTATCTTTTTTGTATATCGGCAAAGATCTGTAATCGTAATAAAGGGATTTGGAGCAATCGCATAGTTCATCGCATGATGCTCACCAGTCCAGATTGCTCTCATGTCACTTTGATCCGCCATTTGGCATAGACTAATGAAATCCTCATATAATTGAGTGTATGATTGATCAGCATTATCTCTGATCATATGAACAAATAAGGAAAATTTCATATTTTGATTAACCCGTTAATACTCTAAACCCTTAATAAATTGATTTAAATGAAAATTAAATTGATTGAAATGAGTTAAAAATAAAACATGTCTTGCATTTTTTATAATCAATACTTTACTGTTATGAAATCTAGCTAATTTTTTTGACATCAAAGGAGAGGAATTTTGATCTTTTTCACCTGTAATGTACATCATTGGACATTTAATTTTCTTAATCACCTCATTGGTGTTTCCTTTAATTTCTGAAAAAGTTTTATAACCAATCGAGTAACCTTTATAATTAAATGATCTTTTATTATTTTTAATTAAACGTTCAACAAATTTATAATTATCAAGAGCAATTTTAGTTTTAGATGAACCAAACCATCTTTTAAGAGGCTCCTTAGCAATATTTTTTTTATCAGTATTCAATTCTAATTCTTTAGCTCTAACTTGAACATTTTTTAATGCTAATTTTGATCTATTAAAAATCGGTGATACAGCAATACCAGATTTTAATAGTTTTGGATTTTGACCTGCTATTTGTATAGTTATTAAGGCCCCCAAAGAGTGTCCAATTAATATTGGTTTAATAATTTTTTTATCTTTAATAAAATTTATTATTTTACTGCTGTAGTTTTTTAATTGAGGTTTTGCTTGTGATAAGAGATCACTTTTGCCATGTCCGGGTAGGTCTAATGCATAAACAGTATAATTTTTTTTTAAAAAAGAAATTTGCCTATACCAACACTCTGCACTCAGTCCAAGACCATGAATTAAAATAATTGGATCCCCTTTGCCAGATTTATGAAAAGCAATACCTTTTTGAGATTTATTTTTTCGCAGGATCATCGATATCATTACCAAGTTCTTTTAAATCTTGATATCGATCTCCAATTCTATGATGGGGTCTTCCACCGTCAGCTCCACCCAAAGCAATAACAATTTCGTTTGCAGCTGGACTATCTGAAATTGCAAATTGAATTGTGTGATAATGAGATCTTTTGCCAGGATCGTGTTTGTCCATTAAGGGTATCATTATAGGGGCATTAGCTGGCCCCCTGGTATTTGTAAAAATTAGATAAGTTTTTGCATCAACTGCATTTCGAAAAAAGTTTCCAAATCTAAGTGTATGAGTAAATGCAGAACCATGTTCAATTTCCCCCTCAGTTCCCACTACTGCAGCCTTCCCGTAGGCTTCAACGTGATCGGGGCCTCCAGCAATTTTAAGTATTCTCTCTGATAATTCTTGTCCTAGAATGGGTGCAAATGATTGAATTTCTGGTTTTAAATCATCAATATATTGACCAGACCAAGGATTTGTTATGACAGCTGCAACAGCAAATATATGTAGAGCTTTATCAGCTTTTTTAAAACCTTCTATATGTACTAATTCAGAGTAGTTTACAAACTTTCTAATTTCTAAACCCATAACTACATTTAATACTAATTTATTAGCAATTATACAAAAAACTATATTTGAAGATATTGTAAGTTAGATCTTATTTGAACTAATGATTGATTTTAGGTTATTATTAAAATCTTTGAAATTCTCTAATCTTTCCACAAGCTCTTTCCAAAAAAATTTTTCATTTTGCAGTTGTGTATTTAATTTCGTTTTACAAAAAAGATGAGTATTCATTAATCTTTTCGATCCAGAGCTGACATAATCACCTCCGTTAAAACATCCATCAATTAAAAATATAAGCCCAGTTAAAAGTTCAGGATACTTCGATAGAAAGGATGAAGTAAATGGCCATAACCTACGTTTTAATTTGTCATAACCTAATTCATGCTCAGTCGCGTAATTACTAAATAACAATATTCTTTCTAAGTTTCCAATCTCTTTTCCAAATTTAGATGTTTCGATACTTTTTGTAGCGAAAGCATGTTTGTCATGTCTCATAATTAAATTTTTTCCATGACAGTGACTTAAATATTCATTTTCTTGAATAGTGGAAATACCAAAAGCTTGATCCTCTGCCCTATTTATAAAACTAGGAGTAAAGGGTGCCCATTTTTTTAAACTTTCTAAAGTTATCCCGGTTGTACCACCTGTTACATGGACTCTTTGAATATCATCTAAACGGTACATTAACTCAGTTTCGGTAGAAATTGACTGAGGCCACTCTGGACAAAAAATTTTCTTTGAAGAAAGCTTTGAAAATAAATCATTATTTACAGGTCTTTTAACATCTGGTGTAAACAAACCTTGAGAGATATCTTTTTTATTAACCAAAGCACCCGCTAATAAGCCAAGATCAACATTTTTTCCTTCATGATCAGTAGCTGTACCACCCCAATATTTTTGATTTTTAAAAATCTCAAAAATTGAAAATCCTGTTGTTTTTAAAAGAGCCTCTTGATCAAAAATTTGGTCAAGATCTATTTTAAAGCTATACCTCATATTTGAGTCCACAAATTTATTCCAAAGCAGTAGTATGTATTTTAAAAAGGTAAAATGTCGCCCATAATTTCCATTTACGCCCATAATGTAATTAGTTTGATATTTATCAGGAAATATGGATGAAGTAATTTTTTTGCAAGTATCTTCATCGTATAAAAAGAGGTCGATATATTTTAATTTTAAATATTTTTTAGTTATAGATTTTATATATTTAAGTGCAATTTCCTCTAAACCTTTATGAGTAACTGAAACTGATAAAACAAGAGTAATTTTATCAAATTTATCAATATTATTTCTTTGAACCTCAAGAGCTAAAGCATTATCAAGATTTTCCAATCCATGTATAATTTCATTTTCATCTTTTGAAGCATCTAAAGGGATAGGGTGATCATACCAAAAACTTTGATTAAGATTTTTATATTCTTGTACTTCATATTTAATTTCTTCAGGAATATTTTGGGAAGAAAAATCTAAAGGGGTAGTTATTAGTACATTACTTGAAAATAAAATTTCTTTTGATGGATTTGTTAATAAATTTTTACTCTCTTTGATATTATTTAATTTTCTTTTTTCTAATAATTTCTTTGATAACGCATTTGAATCTTCAGATGCCTCAATAGCTTCTGGACAAAATAAATCCCACATATGATCTTTCGAAGTTGACTTTGAAAGACTTGAAATATTTATCTCATCAATATTAAAAAAATTATCAAATAATTTTAATATTGGGTTATTTCTTTTAGATTCCAAAATTGAACAGGACTCGTTGTTATCTGGATTTTCTTTATAAAATTGAATTATAAATGCCCTACAAAGCTTTGATAATTCGTCACTTGAATTAACTAATGATAAATTAGATTGTTCGCTATCTGACAAAATATTATCCAAAATTTGCTTAAAATGACTATTTTTTTGCATATTAAAAATTTAAAATTCTCAAGAATTTTAATTATAAACAACTATTTGATATATGCTTTTGAAAAAAAATTAATTTTTTGGTATTTTTTTTTAAATTTAATGAATAAGTTTATTGTTTCATTTTTTCTTATACCTTGTTTGAGTTGGGGTCTTACTTTTAGTGATGGTAAACAATTAGGTGCTTATAAAGGATATGGTTGGCCAACCATTGACAAGCATGATTTGGATGCAGGTAAAGAATGGAGTCAAAATGTTGACGATGAATTTTCAAGATTTGGCGGTTCTTCGCATCGATTTGAATTCAGAGCTTTCGATTGCAATGGTTTTGACTGTGGAAGGGGAAAATTTAAAGGTTCTTTTGGAAGAACTGAGGCATATATAAATACAAAAGAAAGTGGAGAAAATTGGTACGCATGGTCATTTTTTATAGATAATTCAGAGCTTACTTATTCTTCTACTTCTCATAAAGAAATTGACAATCATTTAATTCAATTTGGGCAAATGAAACTAGGAAATGAAAACAAGGTTTTTCCTCAATGCCGAGATTATGGATCTGAAAATGTATTTATATTGCAATATAAAAAAAAATATGAGGGTTTAGTTATTTCGCGACAGCATTGTACAAAAGATGGTGTTGTTGAAAACCACGAAAATAGCACAATCATTCCAAAAGATATTTTATTTAACCAGTGGCACGATATTATTCTTCATGCTAAGTGGGGCAAAAAAGGGTTTTTCAATATGTATGTAAATGGAGATTTAAAATATTCTGAGGAAGGGTTTATAACAAACACATATAGTTACAAAGGTAAATCTTATGGACCTTCATTTAGATATGGTATTTACCAAAATAATGCTCCAAAAAGTTTTAATGGTAAAATAATTGCTTGGTATGACGGTATTGCTAGAGCAAAGAAATGTACAGCAGAGGGTTTTTCTAATCTATTGAAAGATCTCGGATATACTTGCGAGTCATTGAAAGATTTAGATGGTAAAATTATAACACCATATTTTATAGAGGCCTCATGGTAAAAATTATTGAAAATATTGTATTGTCTAAAAGAATATCAACATCCATCATCACTTTCATAAAAGTAAAAATGAAAACTTTTATTTATTTAATCTTTTTTTGCTTATTCTTCACTAAGAGTCTTCAAGCTAATTTGGTGTGGCAAAGATGGATACAAGAAAGTGACACTCAAGAAATATGCAAAGTAAAACAGGATTACGCTTTTAAAACATATTATACCAAAAAAGAGAATAGAGATATTTGGCTATTTGGAAGTAATGCAAATTTTATCGAAGGTGAATACTGGGGTGTAAAATATAGAGACAATGATACTTTTAAACAAAAGCCTCTTTTCATAAATGGAAATGTGGTGACCCAAATAAAATATGATACTAATGATAAATCAGATAAAATCGAATTGATTTATGGATTTAATAAGCAACTCACAAAAAATGAACTTTTTGAATGTTACAAAAATAATGTAGTTAAAACTAAAATCAATTTTGAAAGTTATAATGTGTTTACTCAAAATGACCTATTTAATGGATTAAGTGATAATAAAAAAATCTCCGCTTATGGTTTTTTAGAGATTCCTAAGTTCAAGGAATGCAAGGGTATAAAAAAACATCCAGTAATGTTTTTAATTCACCATGCTGGAGGTTCAATAATGACTGAATATAAGTACTACCTCCAAAGAAATTGTATTGCAACATTTGAACCTAAAATATTTTTTTCAAGAGGAAGCCCTAGAAACGAATTTGATCCAGATGCAGATATACAATGGACAACAATTACTCAGGGTGCAGTTGACTCTTTAAAGGCAATAGATGTGATTGCCAAAAATAAACAAATTGATAGTAAAAAAATTGGAATTATGGGTTGGAGCTACGGCGGGAGTGTATCTGTTGAGGCGCAAAATATGTTTAATTTAGATGTAATAAAACCTAAAAATCGGTTTGCTCTTCATATTGCCTATTACACTTATTGTTATCAGTATGAAAATACTAAAACTACTGATGCTCCTTTAATGATTTTTAGCCCAAAAGGTGATAAAGGGGAAAAAACACGTAATCAGGTATGTCATGAGTGGATAAAAAAAATATCAGTTGATAAACCTCAAAAACAAATCGTAGATTATGAAAACGCTCTTCACAACTTTGATGGTCAGCCAATCAAATTTGATAGTGGCACAGTTCCAGACTCTCAATGTCGCCTTTATACTGACAATAATGGAAATGAATGGGTCCTACCTGATGATCCAGACTTTCATTTTAACATTACTGAAAATGGAGGATGGTATGGTAGAAAGGGGGACTCCATAAAAAGAGCCAGAGCAAGAAAACATTGTTGGGAATTTGAGTCCTTTGAGGCAGGAAGAAATCAAGAGGCATATGAAGACTCTTGGGAAAGATTCACCAATCTAGTGGAAGCACATTTAATTCCGTTCAATTAAGTTGCTCGGTGATGAAAACTCTCTTAACTTTATTGTTATTGATATTTGTATCTTCCTCGTCTTTGTTACTTGCTAATGAATTCGAGGGTAAGATGTCAAAAATAGAAATAAAAAATTATAATGATTTCGTCTTAAGAGGTGAATTAGACGGTAATATGGTTTTTACAACTAGAAATATTAAAGAGAAAAAAGGACTAGTAAACTTTTTTGAAGAATTTGAAGATAAACTAGGTGTTAAAGAAAAAGGTGTAGAATTTAATATTAAATATTCAGATAAGGGTCATGATAATGATTGGATTAGATGGGGAAATCCAGGACATGCTCAACGTTTTCAAATTATGGAAACAATTAA
Organism: uncultured Alphaproteobacteria bacterium; assembly: GCA_902528805.1. Lineage (GTDB taxonomy): Bacteria > Pseudomonadota > Alphaproteobacteria > HIMB59 > HIMB59 > HIMB59. Next base: position 36,309 of record CABZUC010000001.1, on the reverse strand, counting down.
TGAGGTCACAAAAAAAAATCAAACAAAATGGTACCGCATAGAATATTTCTTAGATGAAAATTATTTTACTAATAAGCATAATTTAAGTATCTTCGATTTTAAAATAATAAATGGCAAAACAGAAGTTGGTGTTGGCCCATCATTTAATTATTCAAATGGAAGATTTGCTTGGATATTTAATTCTAAAAATTTTTACAAAGATAAAAATGAAGTTGGGGTTCAATATTATTTTGATACATTTGGACTTGACCTTAATGAGAGTAAAATTCAGTTAAAAGGTAAATGGGTTAATATTTTAATAAATGCTAAATGGGCTGATGAGGGATTTTTACATCTTTGGATTGATGGAAAATTAGTTTCAAGCTACTATGGTAACACTTTAGCTGGAACAGAAAAAATTCGTTTAAAATTTGGCCCTTATCGTAACTATATGGATGACGCCACATCTAAAAATATTGAGATACCAGATCTAAAAATTAAATATGCAAATATTGGAAAATCCAATAATTGTGATGAATTTTGGTCAAGTTGCAAAGAACTTATAGATCAATTATCTACAAATCCCCAAGCACATTTTGCTCATGCTATAATCATATGCAATACTGCTCCGAATAAAGACACTAGATGTAGAAATTCAGGATGGCCTCAAAAAAAAATTCCATTCTAAATATGCTCAAAACCCTTCTATCCCTATTATTATTAATTCCTAGTTTGAGTTGGAGTGAGGATATAAAGCTAAGTTGTGATTACATAAAAGAAATGATTGTTGGACCAGATGGGGAAAAATCATTTAATCACAATTTTAAAAATCCAAATATATTGGTATTTAACAGTAATGATACATCTTTAATAAGATATTACGAATATGGTAACAAAGAATATTATTTAGATAGCAAAAAATCTGATGAAGCTATTTATTATTATCGATATGAGAATATATCAATGAATGTAATACACTCTGAAATTCTCGAATTAAATAGATTTACTTTAGAAATAAGTGGCGAAACGTTTAAAGACACTTCACTTAAAACCATGTATTCAATGGAATGTAAAATAACCAATCAGTTATTATGAAAACCCTCTTAACAATATTGTTATTATTTCCTATTTTGGCTGGGGGGCTAACTTTTAGTGACGGTAAGCAAGTTTCAGAAAAGACTCTATTAGGATCGTTAACTAAAAACTTTGATCAAAATGAACCATTTTGTCTTCCAGATGATATTTCTTCTGGATTAGGATGTAAATGGAGTATCAGTGAGGGAACATTAGGAACAGAACATCAAATTCAAATTGTTTCTTCTGACGAAGGACACCCAGTTAGAGATGGGAAATTAAGCATTAGGTTTGAAGTGAGACCTGGTGAGTGCGCAGGATCTGACGAAAATCCCGATAAAGTTGGTTGGGAAAATCAACCAGCAAATGATTGCACGAGAACTAATGGTAAATCAGAAAGAGCAGAGCTATCAGGTAGACAGTCTTGGGGCAGTGGGGAATACTGGTACTCTTTTTCAATTTATGCACCTAAAGACTTCAAAGCCATTTCTCCTTCAAGTTTGAAAATGTTTCAGTTTCATACAGACAACAAAGATAAGAGTGGAATATTAAAGTACCCTCAAAAATTTCATTTTGAAGCAAAAGATGCTAATTACATGCCCTTTAATAATGTAAAAGGCACGAATTGTAAATGCGATGGACCAAATGATAATGTATCAAAAGTTGCAATTACAAAAGCTGAAATGATTGGAAGATGGAACGATGTTTTGATGAATTTTAAATGGTCACATAAAGAGAATGGTTTTTTTAAAGTATGGGCAAATGGAATTTTAAAATATGAATATTACGGTCCAACCCTTTGGGAAGCAGGTGATAAAGCTTATATTAAGTTTGGTATTTATAGAAATTGGTTAGAGTATATCTGGGCAACTGGTTCAGATGGTGGAACCACAATTATATATTTTGATGAAATAAGAATTGGTAAAACAGAAGATGAAGTTACCTCAAGTCTAAGTAAGTTGGCTCAGCAAGAATATTTCTATAAAAAAAGCGATATTGAAATTATTGAAGAGGAAATTGATAAGCTTAAAAAAGAAGTTGTCATAAATTACGATATCGAAAAATCAAGGAAAATTAATAAATTAAAGAAGAAATTAAGAAAACTTGAATATGAAAAAACCATGGAAAATTAATGAAGATGGTGCCGCCGAGAAGAATTGAACTTCCGACCCCACCCTTACCAAGGGTGTGCTCTACCACTGAGCTACGGCGGCATAGTTAAAAAACAATATATTTATATAGCTTTTTAACAACTTACAATTTTTTTAAAAAAAATTATCCACTTTTATTCAGTTTATCTTATAAAGATTAAAATTTTTAGTTAACGATCCTAATACTTTTTTTTCTGAAACCTGTTTACCATCACTAAATTTCAGTCCCAAGCTTAAATTAGGTAAAAATAAAAATAGGACAACAATTTTAATTAAATCTCTCATCTTTTTTTGGTTTATAAACATAAACGTTGTCATAATACACTGTCTGTGTGTGAAGATCATCGAAATTTCCATCTATCCAATATCTCTCATGACCGTTTCTATAAATACCAAATTTAAAAAAACCTTTAGAACAACCCTTAGTTAATGTTGTTACATCATCATATTTTTTTACAAGCTCATTATTTTTATAAAGTCTAATTTTGCCCTTTTTATTTTCTGCATATCTAATGTGAATTTTCAAAAAATGCCACTGATTTAATTCATTTTCCAAATCAATTATTGGATATGCGGGTGAGGGATCAGATTTATTAGAAAAATGTAAAGCACTTTTATTCTCACTGACAATTTTTCGATCATGAAACCACCATGAAACTGCATTTGAACATCCTTTTTCTTCGTCGTCATAATGCATTTGACCGTAAATCACATTCCCATAAACTAATGACTTATAGTCTGAAGGAAAAAAAATTGCCCACTCATAAATATATTCTGTATTTTCTAACTTTTTATATCTATCTAAATATTCTTGTCTACTTCTTCCATATCTCTCATCACAGTAATTGCCACTTTTATTACATCCAGCATCAAATCTCGTAACTTTAAACTCTATACTTGTTTTACCAGCAAAGACTGGAAAACCCTCTTTTTCTCTTACAACATTTATGCCATTTACTTTTCTTCCTATTTCTTTTCCATTTTTATAAAAGATTTGATCGGGATTTACGTTAGGAACACTAATTGTGAGATTTAAACCTTTGATATTAGGTTGTGATGAGTAATTTTGATTATTTTCATCTTTTACTATTTCACTAGCGGATTGTAATTCATTACCGTCTCTATCCACAATTGAACCATCACTTTTAAATGTCAATCCCCAACTCAAGCTAGGAATTAATAACAATAGAGCTAAGAGGGTTTTCATTTAAATTATTTTATCACTTTTTTGTAAATTATGCCTAGCACACAGTAGTTGGATATTTTCTGCTGACTCAGAAGTACCCCCTTTAGAGTATGGAAGTATATGATCAAAATGAAGATGATCTGTACTTTCACATTCTACACATTTTCCTTTATCTCGTGCCCAAACTTCAGCTTTGACTTTTGATGGAATTAATCTTGCATGTTCTTTTAATCTAATCTCAGTTTCATTTTCATTCATAGGCTTATCTGTGAGCGTTAGAATGAATTTAAACACACTTCTTCCATCAATCTCTTTTTCATAAGCATCAACTAGCTTAAAAATTCCATTAAATGACCAAACGCCATCTTTTATTTTCTCATATACTCTAACTATTTCAGGTTTTTCATTTCCTTCTTTAAAATCTAAAGCAGCTTTTTCAAACTTACCATTATCTGTTAGTTTTCCATTTGGAGTATGTCTTGGTTGGTCAACTGAATAGGGATCTTTATCAGTGTGATTTTTATATGCGTTATGACCCTCATAAATAAGCACTCTTCCATCCGCAACAACTTCATCCTCAAATGGTGCATTATTTCTAGTAGACATTAAAAGGACAGAATATTCAGGATTACATCTAAAATTCATTCCTCTTTGTAAATTTTGTTTCTCAATTGATACAATCTCGTTGTAATGAAGAACTATAGACATAAGTAAATGATAATAAATTTTTAAGTGGGTATCTAGAATAAACACTTACTAATAAATATATTTTAGAGGTTAGGGAGTGCCAGATAGACACCCCTTAATTTATCCAATTTTGTCCAATTTAGTTTTCCTGACTACTACAGACAATTCTTATTTTTTAACGATTTGTCTTACTCCTTCCATTATTTTCCACATTAGAACATAATTACCAAGGGTGTGCTCTACCACTGATCTACGGCGGCATGTATAAAACACTATAAACTATTAATACATATTGAAAAACATTAACAAAAGACATCCTGCTGTGAGATATTTACAAATTTCATAAACATTTTTCCATTTATTGTTTTTTTGACATATATGCCACGTTGCAAACGTAAATGCTAAACAACCAAATGAAACAAACCACATAAAATTTGGATTTTTAGTTAATACAATTATTTCTGACATATTTAATTTACAAGATAAAATTTATCTACTAAAAAATTAATTATTAAAATTAATCCAATCATAAAAACCCAATATATTTTTTTATTGTTTTTAATAAATGGTATTCCTGCAGCACTATATCTAAAAATCTTGTTTATCAACCAAAGTGTAATTGGAATTAAAAACAGCCAAAAAATTATTTCCCAAATCATATTTTATTTTCACTCATTTTTTTAACAAAACAATCCTAATTTTTATATCTTTTCCAAAGTCTTTATTTTTGGGTAGGTAGTTTAAAGGTCTAGATTTATATAAAAATTTAAAATCAGATCTAGATTTTAATATGTTATCAAATTCGAGATCTTTCCATATATCTATCCTTTGAGTAAAGATAAAATAACCATTCTCATATAGATAATTTGAAACTAAATCAAAAAGTATTTGATGATTTTTACAATATGTCATGGCACCGATTAAGCTAACTATGTTGTATTTATTTGGTGTATTAATCTTCTTCTCAAAACTCTTTTTATAAAGATTTCTATATTTTCTAATTCCCTTTGCTTCGTTAAGTATACTTTTAGAAATATCTGATCCGTCGCATATAGTCTTAGGGTATGTTTTTAAAAATTTTTCTATAAAAAGCCCGGTTCCACAAGCTAAATCTAAAAGATATTTGGGCTCTCTTTTAAGAAATCTCTTTAGAATGTTAATCGTTTGCGTAGGTGCTTTATATTCCCATTTATATAATGTTTCATTATAGGTTTTAGACCATTTGTCATAATAGTCCTCAATATCTTTGGTATTCCCTATTCCTTTGCGAAGTGACGTCATTTTATTGCAAAACTTAGCTAATTAATCCTAATTTTTCAAATATTTCATTTTATTGTAATATTAAAAAATAAATGGTATTAAAATTTATGGAAAATAATAAACCTAAACCTGATTGTGGATGTTCTTGCTCATGCTGTTGCACTTGCGGCGATGGCTGTTGTCAATAAATAATTTTTAAAAGAAGTATTATTCCTAAAATAAAACCAAACATAATATCTACATACTGACCCTTTTTCCTTGCCATGAGATAAAAAGACATTAGGGCAAGACCAACTACTATTATACTAGATATATTAGCTACAAAGGGAGATGGTTCCACTTTTTAATCTTCCCATTGAAAGCGATCGAAAGATTTAAAAATTTCAAATATTCCTTTTTCCCATTGTTTTGAAACATATTGATAATCATCATCATTGATTTCAAGTGACTGTTGGTAAACAATCTTTGACATATCGTTTTTATAAACAACTAGATCGATTGGTGGTCCAACAGATAAATCTGCCTTCATTGTGCTATCCATACTTATTAAAGCACACCTGGCGGCATCACCAAGATAAGTATCAGACTTTACAACTCTATCTAGTATTGGTTTTCCGTATTTTATCTCTCCAATAACAAGGTAGGGTTTGAAATCGCTCGATTTGATAAAATTTCCTTGTGGGTAAACTAAGTAAAGATCAGAGTCTTGATCTTTAATATGTCCTCCTACAATGAATGTTGACCCTAACTCTAATGTTACCTGATTGATGCCATCTGGAGAGGAGTGTCGGACTGTTAATCTTCCAATATATTTCGCAATTTCATTGAGGTTATAGAGATTGTTCAAACTATTTCCATTTGTGGGATCTTCTAAATCTTTGTTAATTGAATTAAAAACAGCTTGAGATGTTGCCAAATTACCAGATGTTAAAATAACAATATTTCTATCAATACCATTGTGGACATACATTTTGGAATATGAATTATAATTGTCTAGTCCCGCATTAGTTCTTCTGTCTGAGGCAAAAACCATTCCCTCATTTACTTTAATGCCTACACAATAAGTCATAGGTTTAATTAAATAGCTAATTTTAAATAAATACAAACGAATATTTACATATTAGCAATCTAAACTATGCATAACCGTCAATTATCATTTACTGTATTCTCTTAGAGTGTCTATTAACTGGAATGATTATAATTCTAAGAGTAGTTATGATGAGTATCTTACGTCTGATAGAAAGTTAAGAAAAGAGGCAAGAGTAATCTCAAAAATACTAAATGGCTATACAAGTAAAGATTTAGCAAGAATAGAACAAAATTGTCAAAGCACTATTAGCTCTAGAGGCATTAATTTTAAAGTTTATTCTGCAGATAAAAAAGCTGCGGAAGAAAAAAAATGGCCATTAGACATAATACCAAGAATAATATTAAGGTCACAATGGTTGAAAGTTAGAAAAGGGTTAATTCAAAGATGTAAGGCTTTGAATCTTTTTATTAACGATGTTTATAATGATAAAAAAATATTTAAAGACAAGGTATTACCTTACGAATTAGTTTTTGACTCAAAAAATTATTTAAAACAATGCGATGGATTTAAACCTAAAAGAAAAATTTGGTCTCATATCTCTGGAATAGATTTAATAAGAAATATAAAGGGTGAGTTTTTAGTTTTAGAGGATAATTTAAGAGTTCCCTCAGGCGTATCATACATGTTAGAGAACAGAATGGTAATGGGAGAAGTTTTCCCGGAGTTGTTTACTCGCTACAGAGTTTCCTCAATCAATCAATATTGCAATAGGTTATATCATTGCATGGTAGATGCCATTCCATATAAAAAAAATACACCAACAATGGTTGTATTGACTCCTGGAGTTTACAATTCTGCATATTTTGAACACTCTTTTTTAGCTCAGCAAATGGGAGTTGCATTGGTCGAAGGAAAGGATTTGTATGTAGAAGATGATAAAGTTTATGTGAAGACAGTTAAAGGGGGATTAAGAGTAGACTGCATATACAGAAGAATTGATGATACTTTTTTGGACCCTAAAACGTTTTATAAAGAATCACTTTTGGGGGTTGCTGGCTTATACAAATCCTATCGAAAAGGAAATGTGGGTCTAATCAATGCCCCAGGTAGTGGTGTTGCTGATGATAAAGTTATTTATTCTTATGTTCCAAAAATAATTAAATATTATTTAGATGAAGAGCCTAAACTTAACCAAGTAGAAACTTTTTTATGTTATAATAAAAAACAAAGAGATCATGTCATAGCTAATTTGTCAAAAATGATTGTAAAACCAGCTGATGGCTCTGGTGGCTATGGAATATTAGTTGGACCTAAAGCTACAAGATCAGAAAGGGATGCATATGCTAGAAAGATCACCCACAGCCCAAGAAACTACATAGCTCAACCTTTGGAAATTTTATCAACTACTCCCACACTTCAAGGAAGTAGTATGGAGCCCAGACATCAAGATTTAAGACCATTTATATTATCTGGCAAGGAAACGTACGTTACTATGGGCGGTTTAACTCGGGTCGCTTTGAAAAAAGGTAGCACTATTGTAAATAGCTCACAGGGCGGCGGCTCAAAAGATACAATGGTTGTTGAGGACTAGTGGTTCGAAGTTTTACTTAGGTATTAATACTCTATTAGTTAAATGAATAATACCATCAGAAAACTTTATATCGGACTCAACAACTTCAGCACCATTCACATATAAAATCCCATTAATTTTTTTTATTTCTAAATCTAGACCATTAATTGATTTTGTGTTGATTGTATCTTCAACATTTTCAGTATTGAATTCGCCTTCAACAAAATGAAAATTAACTAAACTTTGAAGTTGATCTTTGTTTTTTTCTTTTAGATATCCATAGTAAGTTTTTGCACTTAAAGCAGCAAAGGCATCATCTAAAGGAGCAAATAATGTTAAATTTTCATAATCTAATAAATTATTTGAAAGTTCAGAAGCAATTACAAATTCATTTAATTTTTGTAATCTTTCATTCTCAGATATTGAGTCAACAATATTTCTTTCACTTGCATGTAAAAATGAGAATATAAATAATAAAGATATTGAAAAAATTTTGGTCATAATGATTGTTTTACGATAATTGTTTCATTTAGATTTTTCACATCAAACAAATCCTCATCACCGTTGGTCCATTTAACCTTAAATTTAAATTCAGTTTCATTTTCTCTTACCCCATAGTGAGCTACTGGCTCCATTTGACAAAGATAACCAGATCCAGCATCAATTGTCTTAGAGTGCTCTCTTTTATTTGTTATCAACGTAACTGTTGCTCCTCTTGCAGGTGCACCGTGCATATTTAAAGGTCTTATCCTCAAATAAGACGTTTTTTCATCTGAATTAAATTTAAATAATGAGAGCGGTTGTAATCCTGACTCACCGTGCGAAATAAGTAGCTCAAGTAAACCGTCATTATCTATATCAGCAACCGCAGCGCCAGTTCCAAGTCCTTTTGGTTCTAAAGCATTGTTTAGTTTAATTTCCTGAAACACTCCATTTTCAACTATTTTGAATAATTTATTGGGTTCGCCAATATTATTTAAAAAAACTTCATCGTAACCATCATTATCAAAATCTGCAGATATAACAGTTCTAATTCTTGAGGGTTCATCAAAAGAGGGAACAGCTATATCTTTAAATTTGTATTCATCATAAACATAAGCTCTGTGATAACCACCCCAGTTACCGTTTAGTATATCCAGCCTACCTCTGTACAAGATATCAGATAATGCTGTGCCTCGGCCATTTTGATAGATATCTCTCACATTCATTTGACCTGCAACATTCAAAAATTTTCCTTCTTTATTAAAATATAAAAAATTTGGACCTCTTTCATTGGCTGCAAAAATATCCATTTGATCAGAAAGTATGTGCCCCGCAACTACAGCTCTTCCACCTGTTATTTCATCTAACTTAAGACTTTCAGCTAAGTCTACTACTCTGTTGTCTATATACTCGTAAAATCGAGTAGGGCCCCCATAGTTAGCAACATAAATTCCATAATTACCTTTGCCCTCTCTATCAACACAAACAACTGATCGACCAGCAGTTAAGTTTAATTCATCTTGATTAATGTCTTTTTCAAACAAGTCCTCAATATTCTTATCTACAAATTTTAATAATCTATCAGAGTACATTTTTTGGCCACTGTAAGTATCAGTGTTCAAAAAATAAATTTCTTCTTGACCATCTTTATCGATATCACATGCAGCAACTCCTATGGTGGACCTGTTAAAGTCACTAAAAATATTTTCTTTAATTTTATTTTGAAGACTGTTACCATCGTAACCTAGAGCAAGATTTTCATATCCAAAACCTGTAACTATAAACTCATCTGCCCCATCATTATCAAAATCAGTAACTGCAACACCGTAGCTTAGTCTTGGTTTTTGGTCAGGAAGGAGATTGCTTATATCTTCAAAAAAACTTTTTTCTGCAAATGATGACATAGAATAAAAAACGAAAAAAACGAAATATAAAAATTTAGCAAGTTTCATACATTTGTTACTTAAAATTCTATGATCTAGATTTCAATCACATGTGTATTTATGAAATATGCAATCTGCCCAGTTTTCTTTAAAATTTAACAAATATCTTTCTCTAATTATCATTCCATTACTTATGTCAATTTTTCTTAGCACATTACAGGCTAATGAAAATACTATCAAAAATGAGGAATACTATTATGAAACACTAAGAGTTAATTGGGGAGATATGTTTCCAGACGGTAACAGAAATGCTGCGGGACCAAAGTTTTTTAAGTATCTAATTGACCAAGACCTCGATTTTCATGATTTTGTGGAATTCAATAAGCGATATTGCCCAGTATCTGGTTCACTAATTCGACCAGGGTCTGTTCCAGATTTTATCAGTATGTTTGAAGAGTCAACTAATAATAAAACTTGCGGGTATATGTATCGGTGTTGTTGGCCCTGTGCTTGTGACTCAATGAAGTATGCAAATGCTATGAATATTTCACATAAATTTAAAGGTGTTGAAGAGCAATTTACTGTTATGACAATTGATAATCCCTGTGGTAAAGAAGAATTTCCTTTAGAAGTCAACCGAGATTATTTTTGCAATGGTGAGGAAATGAATATGGATCAAGTGTTTGCAGTTGATGGGAAAATGGTGATTGGTTTTTTGCACAGCCCCACTAGTTGTAGTAGTAATGATCTTTTAGCTATAAAAAGCCATCCTGTTGTTGGTGAACAATGTAATGTTAGAAATAATACAAACGAAGAGGAATTAATTTCTGGTATGGGTGATATTTTTATAAAATTATCTAAGTAATATTTATTTTATAATTTTATAATCAGCATAAATAATTGTATTTGCTTCTCGAACTCTATATTTTTTTAAAAGTTTAACTTTTTTATACCTTAGCCTTAATTCTTTTAATTCATTAGCTGCCTCTCTTCTATATTTTCTATTTTTCCACCACGAAGTGTTTCCAACTTCTAATGTAATTACATCCATTTTAGAAGACTGTTTCTGCTTTTAAAATATCTAGGATCAACATAAATGTAAAATATCCAGCATTAATAAAAACAATAAAGCTAAACATGTAAATAATTTCTTTTGATATATTCTCACCCACAAAGTTTGGAAAAAAATATTTCCCTAAAAGAAAGCTAATTTCTGAGTAAATAACCGTAATTGTTGCAGCAATAAATAAGACATATGTAAATTTTCCAAAAAAATTTACAACCAACAAACTTGATAAAGTAATTAATAATAAAAAAAGTGAAGAATATATTGATAAATTTGAAATAGTTAATTTTTTTTTATAAATCTTTCTGGTTAAAAGTAGTAAAAAAAAAATAATTGTTAAAATAGAAGATACTAAAAAAATCTTTGTGTTATATAAAGAGTCTGAAAAAAAAATGTCCAAAAAATTATTTTTTTCTAATTTTTCTTATAGTCATAACGGAAAGATACAAAACAAAGAAAATTAAAGCGAAAGCTCCAATTAAAAATATCCACTTCATTTCTGAATTATACTAATTTTATATTAAGTTGGAAGTTATGATCTCAAAACCTTGATATTTTTATTAGCAACCGCTAACCCATATTTATCTTTAGTAAAAATTAATTTATCTGGAATATTCTCACCAATATCTAATATTACCTCTGACAGAGGATTTAAAACTTCATCTTGTAATAATCTTTTTAAAGGTCTTGCACCAAACAACGGATCAAAACCCTTTTCTTTAAGATAGTCAATGGCTTCATCTGTAAAACCGATAGATATTCCTTTAGAGGAAATTCTTTTTTCAATTAATCGAATTTGATTATTTAAAATCGAACTTATATTTTCTTTTGTTAATTTGTTAAATAAAATTATATCATCAATTCTATTTAAAAATTCTAATCGAAAATAATTTTTAAGCTCCTCGAGAGCTAAATTTTTCTTAGTCGTATAGTCAAAATTATCATCTATAGGTATTTGTGAACCAATATTGGATGTCATAATAATAAGTGTATTTTTAAAATTCACTATTTTACCTTTTGAGTCAGTTAACCTACCATCATCAAGAATTTGTAATAATATATTAAACACATCAAGGTGTGCTTTTTCAATTTCATCAAATAAGATTACTTGATAAGGACGCCTTCTTACAGAGTCGGTAAGTTTGCCACCATCATCGTAACCAACATAACCTGGAGGAGAACCTATCAACTTACTAACTGAGTGTTTTTCCATGTATTCAGACATATCTAGCCTTAGCATTTGTTTTTCATTATCAAAAACGTACTCTGCTAAAGCTTTGGATAATTCCGTCTTTCCAACACCTGTTGGACCTAAAAAAAGAAAAGAACCAAGGGGTTTATCTGGATCTTGAAGACCCGCTTTTGAAATCTTAATAGCTTTAGAGACTTTCTCAATTGCATCTTGTTGACCGATGACCCTTTTTTCTAGGAGTTTTTCAATATTTATTAACTTATCTTTTTCTCCGCCAATTAGTTTTTCTAAGGGGATACCTGTCCATTTGGAGACTACACTTGCAATATCTTCAGCATTTATCACTTCATTTATAATGGTAGTCTGTTCTTTTTGATTTAATTCCTCATATTCTTTTTCAAGACTTGGGAGTAAGCCATACATAAGCTCGCTAGCTTTTGTCAAATCCCCAGTTCTTTGAGCACTCTCAAGGTCTTCTTTTGCTTGGTCAATTCTTTCATTAAGATTTCTTTTTGTATCTAAAATATTTTTTTCTGACTCCCAAGTGCTATTAAGTACATTTAGTTTTTCTTGTATATTTGATATTTGAGTATCAATTTTTTCATTTATTTTATCATCTTTACCATTTTCTTTGGAGAGTACGTTTTTTTCCATTTGAAGCTTGATAAGATCGCGGTCTAATTGATCAATTTCTTCAGGTTTACTATCAATTTCCATTTTAACCTTGCTTGCTGCTTCATCCATTAAATCAATGGCTTTATCAGGAAGAAAGCGGTCAGTGATGTAACGATCAGACAATTGAACTGAAGATAAAATAGCCTCATCACTAATTCTAATCCCGTGATGAATTTCATACTTTTCTTTCAAACCCCTCAAAATAGCTACTGCATCGGTAGAGGAGGGCTCGTTAACAAAGACTGGTTGAAAACGCCTTGTCAAAGCTGCATCTTTCTCAAAGTATTTTTTATATTCATCAAGTGTTGTGGCTCCAACACAATGTAATTCACCTCGAGCTAATGCTGGTTTTAACATATTAGAGGCATCCATCGCACCGTCTGTCTTTCCAGCACCAACAAGTGTATGAATTTCATCAATAAATAAAATAATAGAGCCATTTTGTTTATGAATTTCTTTTAAAACATTTTGAAGTCTCTCTTCAAATTCTCCGCGATATTTTGCTCCAGCAAGTAATAAGCCAAGGTCAAGAATACGAATAACTTTATTCTCTAATGATCGTGGAATGTCTTTATTCACTATTCTTTGAGCTAAACCTTCTATCAAGGCAGTTTTACCCACACCGGGATCACCAATCAGTATTGGATTATTTTTAGTTCTTCTCGATAAAACCTGAATGGTTCTTCGAATTTCTTCATCTCTTCCAATAACAGGATCTAACTCTCTATTTTGTGCTTTTTGAGTAACGTTAATAGTATACTTCTCTAATGCATTGAAATTATCATCAGAGTTCTCACTGTCAGATTTTCCATCTTTTCTAAATTCTTCTATTTTAGATTTTACGGATGAGTGACTCAGACCATTTTTTTTTAATATACTTTCAATTTGATCGTCTGATTTGATACAACTCAAAAATAAAGTATCAATTGATACAAAACTATCTTGATTTGTTTTTGTAATTTTTTCAGCACTTTCAAATAATATTAACAATTTAGGATCGGCGTAAATTTGGCTGGAGATTGAGCCGTTTACTGGTTCTTTTGAAAGTAATTCAGAAATATTTTTTTTAATATTATCAATATTAATTTTCTCAAAAATTTTATTTATTATTTCATGATTAGAATTTAATAACTCACTAATAATATGAATAGGTGCAATCTTTTGATGTTTTTTACCTAATGCCAAATTTTGTGCAGAATTAATAATTTTTTTTGAACTATTAGTGTATTTTTCAAAATTCATCATATAATTTATTTGGTTATAATTTATGAAGAAACAAGACCTTAAAAGAAAAAATATTGAACAACTAAAAAAAGATAAATTAGCCCAGAAATTAAGAGAAAATTTAAAAAAAAGAAAAAAATTAAAAAAATAAATTTATGCAAACCGTAGTCATACAAGGTCCTTCAACCTTAAAAGGACAGATTAACATTTCAGGCTCCAAGAATGCCTCGTTACCCATTATGATATCGACTATTTTAGCTGAGGGTAATTGCTTAATTAACAACATACCTAACCTCAGAGATACAAGATTTTTAGTTTCAATTCTTAAAGATTTAGGGTGTCGTGTTGATTTTCAAAAAAATACGTTTGTTGTAAAGAGCTCTGCAATTAAAAAAAAATCTGCAGATTATGAATATGTTCGTCAAATGAGAGCCTCTATCGTTATTTTAGGACCTGCTATTTCAAGATATAAAAAATTTAAAATTGCACTACCAGGAGGTTGCTCAATTGGCACTAGAGGAATTGATTTACACTTAGATACTTTAAAGAAAATGGGCATAAAAATTTCAATTAAAAATGGCTATGTTATAGCAGAGAGAAAAAAAGCTAAACTAAACTCAATCAATCACAAATTTCCAAAAATTAGTGTTGGAGCTACTCAAAATATCTTAATGGCAGCTACTTTAGCAGATGGTATAAGTAAATTAAAAAATTGTGCCATCGAGCCTGAAGTTATTGATCTAATTAATTTCCTTAATAAATGTGGAGCTAATATAAAAGTAAAAAACAGAACTATTACCATTAAGGGTGTTGGAGAACTGAACCTTGAAGATTATAAAGTTATTCCTGACAGGATTGAGGCAGGTTCCTATATTTTAGCTACCATGGCAACGAAAGGGATGCTCAGATTAAATAACTTTAATCCAAATGACTTAACTTTTCCTTTAAAAATTTATCAAGAAATGGGGCTAAAAATAAAAAAGATTTCTAAAACCTCTTATGAATTTAACTGCAAAAGACTTAAACCAATAAAAAAGATTTCTACTAAAGAATATCCTGGATATCCTACAGACTTACAAGCCCAACTTATAGCTACACAACTTAAATCTGCCCCTAAATCAAAAGTAGTTGAAAACATATTTGAAAATAGATTTATTCATATCCCTGAACTTAGAAGATTTGGAGCTAATCTATCAATTATTGGAAAAACAGTGATAATACATAAAACCTTGAATTTATTTGGCGCTGAGGTGATGGCAACTGATATAAGAGCTAGTTTTTCTCTTATAATAGCTGCAATGATGTCCAAAGGCATAACTGTAATAAACAGAGTTTACCACTTAGATAGAGGATATGAAGATTTTGATTTAAAATTAAAAAAATGTGGCGTAAACATATCTAGAAAAAAATGAACAATCAAAATTTAACTATTGCTTGTCCCAAAGGGAGACTGGAGGGAAAGGTTGTAAAATATCTCTCTGAAAGAGGTGTAATTATAGAACAAGCTTTTTTTAACGAGAGTGTGAGGAAATTAACTTTTGATACAAATTTCAAAGAGATAAAAGTTATTAAGTTAAAACCCTCAGATATTAGATCTTATATTATGTTAGGAGCAGCAGATATTGGATTTGTCGGATACGATGATATATTAGAAAATAGTTCACAAAATATTGTTTTATTAAAAAAAACTAATATAGGAAAGTGCAGAATATCCATTGCATCAGACAAAAAAGAAATTAATTTTTCAGAGAAGAAAATATTCAAAGTTGCAACAAAATTTCAAAATATCTCTGAAAACTACTTTAGAGACTTAAATATACAAACTGAAACAATAAAATTAAATGGATCCATAGAGCTTGCAGTAAAATACCAAATTGCTGATTTTATTTTAGATCTTGTACAATCTGGAAAGACTCTTAAAGATAACCAACTTTATGAAAATGTAATTATTAATAAAGATATCTCAACTGTCATTATTAGTAGTTATTTTGCATATGATTTAAAGAAAAAATTTATAAAAAAACTACTAACAAAAGGTTTATAATGAGGATCGTCAGTAAAAAATGGATTTTTGATAATCTCAACTCTTCCTCAAATGTAAATACAACAGTCAGTGGTACTGTCAAAAGTATTATAAAGGATATTAAAAAAAATAAAGATGAAGCTTTATTAAAGTATGTCAAAAAGTTTGAAAATAAAAAGGCAACTTTAAATAACATAGAAATAAGCCAAAAAACACTGAAGGAAGCTTATAATTCTATATCAAACAATAGTAAAAAAGCACTCAAATTAGCTTATAAAAGAATTCATTATTATCACTCAAAACAAAAAAAATTATCATACTCTTTTAGAGATCAAATCGACTCAAAATTTTATATTCAATGGAATCCAATTGAAAACGTTGGCTTATACATTCCAGGTGGATTAGCTTCTTATCCTTCAACTGTTTTAATGACAGTTATACCTGCAAAAATAGCAAAGGTTCCAAACATAATGATCTGCGTTCCATCTCAAAATGGTGAAACATCAAAACTAACTTTAGCAGCTGCTTATCTATGCGGAGTAAATAAAGTCTACAATGTTGGTGGAGCTCAGGCAATTGCGGCGTTTGCTTTCGGGACTAAGTTAATTAAAAAAGCTGATAAAGTATTTGGTCCAGGAAATCAATATGTGGCTGAAGCAAAAAAACAATTATTTGGATTTATTGGAATAGATTTACCAGCAGGACCATCGGAAGTTTTAGTAATAGCAAATAATAAATCAAATCCCACATGGATAGCTTATGATGTACTTGCACAAGGCGAACATGATCCTAATGCAAAATCCTATGTTATAGCTAAAAATAAAAATATTTTACTTAAAGTAAAAAATGAACTTCAAAGAATAATGAAAGAGACAAAATTAAAAAATGTTGATAGATCTATTAAAAATAATTGCTACTTAATTTTAGCTAAGAGTCAAAAAGAAATATTTGAAATCACAAATTTTATTGCTCCAGAGCATCTTCACATCCATGAAAAATTTAATAAAAATATATTAAAAAATGTTATAAATTCAGGATCTGTATTTTTAGGAGAAAGATCTCCTGTTGCTTTAGGAGATTATACTATGGGAACTAACCATGTATTGCCTACAGATCAAACTGCAAAATTTTCATCAGGTTTAGGAGTTGAAGATTTTACAAAAAAAACAGTTTTTATTAATCCTGGTAATAAAACTCTAAAAAAAATAGCAAAGCCGACAATCAATCTTGCTAGACAGGAAGGTTTAGAAGCACACGCTTTATCAGTTGAAATTAGAAAGATCAAAACATAAGATACACCAACATGTCCAAAGAAGATGCAATAGAATTTCAAGGTGTAGTTTCAGAGCTACTTCCAAATGCTATGTTTAAAGTTAAGCTAGATAATGACCATGAAGTCATAGCCCATACGTCTGGAAAGATGAGAAAAAATAGGATTAGAGTGCTCGCAGGAGACCGAGTAACAGTTGAAATGACACCATATGATTTAACTAAGGGCAGAATAACATTTAGGTCAAAGAACTAATGAATAATTTTTTAAAAGGAGTAATGCCATGGCTACAAAACTTATTGTTACAAACTACAAAAATTTCAAGTGCGGAGTTAAACTAAATGAAGGGGAATTGGTTAACATTCGCTTTCAACCCAACGAAGATGTTCAAATTGGTGATATCTATAAAGTAAAAATCTCAGAAATTTTACCCAATGACAGTGGAGCTTTTGTATCCTATGGCAGCGGAGACCAAAGAGGTTTTTTTAAAAGAATAAACTTTCCCAATGGAGAGAAAGCCCATGAAGGACAATCATTGTTACTTCAAGTTAGAAGCATCGGCTCCAAAGATAAAGTTCATCTTTTCACAAACAACGTAATACTAACTGGTAAATTTATTAATTTATTGCCTTATGGCGATGAGATTATTTTAAGTAGAAGAACTAGAAAAAACTTAGATACAAATCAACAAGATAAGATTATGGATGCTTTAAGCGAGTCAGAAGTAGGACTTATTGCTCGACACAATCTTATTCCAGAAAACATCGAAATTGCTCAATCAGAATTGAATGATTTAAATAATCAATGGAAAGAGATTGAGTTAAATGCGAAAGAATTAAGTGAAGAGGGCCTTGTTTTTCAAAATACTTATTTTGATCAAAACTTTGTTTGCGATTACTCAGACAAAAACACCGATCAAATTATTTTTAGTGATAATGATCGATTTGAGAGAGTTAAAAACTGGGATGAAAATCTAGACTCAACTTTTGCATATTTATGTGAAGAAATGACAAATGAACAAATCGAAGAATTGTTTAATTTAGGAGAAAAAATTGATTATTTGATTGGCCATAATTACGATTTACCAAGTGGAGGAAATATCATGATTGGTAAAACAGATGCACTGACTGCGATTGATGTAAATACTGGTTCTGCAAAAAGATTTGATACAAACAGAGAGGCTATTCAATTAATTTCTAAGCTCATCAAATTAAAAAATATATCTGGAAAAGTTGTAATTGACCCAGTTGCAAGTGACCAAAATACACTTAGAAAACTTGTGGGTATGTTGAAAAACGAATTTAGAGATGATTTGAGTATAACTAATGTTTATGGCTACACTAGGGGTGGACTTTTAGAATTGAGTAGATCCAGAAACGATCGTTCAATTGATGAGTTAAACCTTCAATAATTTTAAGAAGTGGTGGCCAGAGACGGAATCGAACCGCCGACACGTGGATTTTCAGTCCACTGCTCTACCGACTGAGCTATCTGGCCATTGCGAGTAACTTTTATTACAAATAACAATTATTTACTAGTAAAATTCATTACTAATAGAAAATAATTCTTATATATTTTTTATAGTATTATAAATTGACTCTGAAGAAAGACCACTCTCTTCCAATAAAAACTCTCTACCTCCATTTTGAAAGTAATATTCCTCCTTTAAGCCTAGACATTTAAATTTTTTTGATGATATTCCGCTAATTGATAATGCATTAATTATTAAAGATCCGAAACCACCATTTAGTGTTTGTTCTTCAACAGTTATAATTTTTTCATATTTTGAAATATCTTTAATTAATTCACTAGATAAAGGTTTCATACTTATAACATCGTATACTGATATTTTAATATTTTCTCTAGAGAGTCTTTCATGTGCTTCTAATACTTTGTGAAGCATGTACCCATAGCTCAAGATACAAATATTTTCTCCTTGATGGATTTTTTCGAAACCATTTTTGTTAAAAGAAAAGTTAGATGAATAAACATTTTCCAAATTATTGCGTTCCATCCTAATATATCTGAGTTTTGGGACTTTTATGGTTTGCTCAGCTATAAATCTTGTAGATATAGCATCACTTGGGGAAGAAATATCAAGATTGACAATTGAGTTCATAATAGAAATATCCTCATTAAGATAATGAGTTGGACCAGCATCAGCATAACCTAATCCAACTCCTACAGCTAAGATGGTCACAGGTAAATTCATCATTGCTAAAGAGCACTTGATTTGCTCTAAACATCTTAAACTGATAAAGGGCGCCATTGCATAGACATAAACATGATTACCATCTAGAGCTAAGCCAGCTGCCATATCTATCATATGCTGTTCAGAAATACCTGAGTGAATAAATTGATTAGGTAAATTTTTCCTAAATTTGTCCAGTGCAGGAGCACCAAAATCAGCACTTATAAAAAATACATTTCTATTTTCTTTAGCATAATCATATATCTCGTTTATAAAAACATCTCTTTGGAAATTACTCATTAGTTGATAACTCAGATCTTGCTTTTTTTATCAAATCTTCTGAAAGAGGGTTCCAATAATGCCAATTAGGTTTGTTTTCCATAAATGAAATTCCCTTACCTTTAGTTGTATTTGCAATTATGATTTTAGATTTATTTTTGATTTTATCTAAATTATTAAAAGTGTCAATTAGGTCAACAATTGAGTGACCATCAACAGTTTCAACATGAAAACCAAATGACATCCATTTATCTTTTATTGGTTCTAAAGCTAAACAATCCTCAGTGTCACCTAAAATTATATTTCTATTTCTATCGAGTATCACAATCAAATTATCAAGAGAATTATGAGAAGCAAATAAAGCACTTTCCCAAATTGAACCCTCATACATTTCACCTTCGCTTAAAACAATAAATGTTTTATTTTTTGTATTTTTTCTTTTTGCAGATAGTGCAAAGCCGCAACCAACACCAAGACCATGCCCAAGAGAACCTGATGTACAATCAATACCAGGTATTGATATATTCCCAAATAATTTGAGAATACAGTCACTTTTTCCAAAGTTCTCTATTTCTTTTTTGCCAAAGTATCCAATATCTGCAAATATTGGATATAATCCCATTGCTGCGTGTCCTTTGCTAATTATTATTTTATCTTTTTCAGGATGAAAAGGTTCGTTTTTAAAAAATTTGATAATGCCACCATAATATAAAGATACTAAAATTTCTATTTGAGATAAAATTGAACCTGGATGCCCTTGCTTCACAGATAAAAGCATTTCAAAGCAAGTTTTCCTTAGCCATTTACTTTTATTCTCAAGGTCTTTAATGTTTGTGTTTGCCAAATTAATCTCCTAATATTTTTCTTTTTAACCTTATTTTATTCATCTCGACAATATTATTTACCGCAACATCACCAAATTTATTTTTTATTCTTTGCAAAAATGGTGGATAACTATGATATTCAATAAAAGCATCATCTCTTAGCTTTAAAATTTCTGCAGAAGTTAAATTTTCATTTCTTAGTGGTAAACATTCATAAGATAGCCAAGCATATCCCTCGTAATTATTTGGTAATTCATAATTTTTCTCTAAAGCTGTTTTATATAAATTACTGCCCGGTAAAGCCATTGAAGCATAAGTATTCCAACCAGAAGTACAAATTCGTTTACTAAGTTCAAGTGTTTCTTTAATTGTTTCTTTTGTATCACCAGGCAAACCATAGATATAGTTTGCCATTACATCAATATCAGAGTTATGTACTTTTTCAATTATAGTTTCAACATCAACATCTTCAAAC
This sequence comes from uncultured Alphaproteobacteria bacterium, assembly GCA_902528805.1. Lineage (GTDB taxonomy): Bacteria > Pseudomonadota > Alphaproteobacteria > HIMB59 > HIMB59 > HIMB59. The sequence continues at coordinate 15,288 of CABZUC010000001.1, read as the reverse complement.
TTTCCTTTAGATATCTCTAATCTAATTGATTTTTTTCCACTTTCTATACCTAAACAAAGCCACTTTATTCCAGCAGCTCTAACAGTCTCTAATATATTTGGCTTTTTGATTGTATCAACTCTTGAATAAGCCCATAGTCTAATATTATCTTTTTTATTCCTACTTTTTAGCAACTCACAAAGAGGCAAATAATATTTTGGATTAAGTAAAAACATTTCATCAACTATTCTTATGGTTTCAACACCAGACTCAAATAGTTTATCAAATTCTTTAATAATAAATTCTGGTGACCAATACCTCATAAAACTATAATTAGACGCAACACCAACTTCTTCGCTATCGTTTCTGTTTATAAGGTTTATCATACAAAAATCACAACCAAATTTACAACCTAGTGAAGTCTGAATAGCTGCATATGGTGATCTTTTTTCTTCATGATACTCCGCGTGCCACATCGGTGATCTATATAAATCAAAAGGTTTTGATTTAAAAGGCAGTAAGTCCCAAGCATAGCCTGGTAAATCTACATCCATTCTATCCTGTGGAACAATTTTTTCAGGATTATTAATTACTACTTTTCCATTATCTCGATATCCAATACCATCAATTTTTTTTAAATCTTTAGTGCTAAATTTATCTAATTTTAATAAGTTTCTGAGAGCATATACACCTTCATTTGTAAGTATAATATCAATGCTATTCTCCTTTTCTAAGGTTTCAATTGGTAATGCTTGAACGTGAGATCCAACAAATATTATATTTGGTTTTATATTTTTTTCTTTTAAATATTCAGAAAGGTAAATAGCCCCACTCATACTAGTTGTGCCGGCATTTACATTTTGCCCATAAACAACAAAACAAATTATTTTTGGGTTAAATTCTAATACTCTCTCGTAAGTTTCATTAAGAGTTAATGACTCCGCATTAACATCCAAAATTTTACAAGTGTAACCTATAGATCTACAAGATTGGGCTAATAAGAGTGCCCATGTTGGCGTCTCAATAGCCGAGTATTTATTCGAAAGTGCCTGATATGATGCTTTTGAATTGCCTGGTGATATGAATAATACATCAATCATTTAAAATAAAATTAAACTATCTTTCTCCAATAATCTAGGAGCATCTCTAAACTATCTTCAAACGAGTATATGGGTTTCCATCCAGTATGGGATCTAAATTTAGATGTGTCTGGTATTTGTAATGTTACGTCCGTTGGTCTTAATAAACTTTTATCAATCTTAGAAACTATTTTTGTTTTACTTTTTGATTTCATTATTTCTAAAAACTCACCAACCTCTAGTATTTTTTTTCCTCCTATGTTGTATGTCTCTCCAACTCTTCCTTTTGTAATAGCATACCAATATGCAGACATAGCATCTCTGACATCTATAAGAGTTCTGGTTGATTTCAAGTTACCATGTTTAAGATATTTCAATTTACCTTTTTCAATTAGAGCAACTTGTTTTGCAAAAGAAGTAGCAAATAAATCTTCTCTTCTTGGGTTTAAATATGAAAACATTCTAGTAGTAATTATCTTCATTCCATAATTATAAAAATATGTTTTTCCTAATAAATCTTGACAAACCTTTGATACAGCATAAGGGCTAGCTGGTTTTATTGTACAATTCTCATTTATAGGTACATCTTTTTTATTTACTTTTCCATAAACTTCCGAGGTACTACAAATTTGTAATTTGGGAGTTATATTATTTAACCTAATAGCCTCAAGAAGATTTATTGTAGATGAAATGTTGTTATCAATAACTGCCTTAGGATTGTCAAAAGATAATCTTACATTAGCATGAGATGCTAGATGGAAAATAAAATCAGGTTTAATTTTTCTTATAGCATTAAAAGTTGAACTTAAATCATTAAGGTCAACATCAAACAATTTTATTTTATCAGTTATACTCTCTAAGTTTTTAGATGATGAAGTACTATGCCACCTTGAAATTCCATATAATTTAACTTTTTTAAAATTGTTATTAATAAACTCTGCTAAATAACTGCCTCCCGATCCAGTAACGCCAGTTATAAGAATTTTTTTATATTCCATTTAATGTTAAATTTAAGATATTTAATTATTAAATTTTTAATAAGAAATTGAAACTAAATTATCATTAAAAATATTTAGTTTTATTCGAGGTCAAGGAGATAGATTATGACAAATTTTACTAAAGTTAAAAGTTTTATGAACAAATTCGGACAAGAGGTTAAAGAAAAACCATCACTTAGTTCAAACAAAATAAATAATTTAAGGGTTAATTTAATTAGAGAGGAACTATTCGAATTGGAGGAAGCAATAAAAAATAATGATTTACTTGAGGTTGCAGATGCATTAACTGATATCTTGTATGTAACTTATGGTGCAGGTCATGCTTTTGGTATTGATTTAGATAAATGTTTTGATGAAGTTCAAAACTCTAACATGAGCAAGTTAGGTGAGGATGGAAAACCTATTTATAATGAGGCAGGAAAAGTAATGAAAGGCCCGAATTATTTTAAACCGGACCTTTTAAAATTTATTAATTAAGCTTTTGGCATATTCGTGGCACCAGTTTCCAAAGAGAAAATTTTACCATCTTTAAAAGTGAACACGGCCATTACAGCTTGAGTATTGCCATCTGAAAAAGTCACAAAAGAATGTTCAATTCCAATTTCATCATTTTCATAAATAATTCGAACTTTTTCTCTATTGATATCATCGCTCATTGCCCACTTTATTACATCTTGTTTACCTAAAACATTTCCAGATGCGTGCATTGTAAATTTATAATCATCATGAAGCACCTCATTCATTCCAGCTTCATCTTTGTTCATAAAAACTTTGTTATATTTTTCTAATAAAGACATTTATTTCTCCTTAAATTATTAATCTTAGTTACTCTCCCCAAGCGCCATGAAATTCTATCATAACAGCAGTTTCATTACCGACGACCCATCCATCATGACCTGGATCAATCGAATAAGCCTGACCTGAAGAGTAAGTTGCTTCTGTTCCATCATCCATTCGTACACAAACAGAGCCAGATGCAATATATCCTAAATGTTTTGTTTGGCAACTTTCTGTGCCAACATGCGGCTTTACATCATTAGACCACTTCCAACCAGGCTCAGCAGTGATCCTCATCATTCTTTGATCACCAACCTTAACAACATCTACAGTTGCATTATTAAAGTTGTTATTTTGATCATCTGGATTATTGAAATCTTTTATTTCTATTCCCATCAAATCATCCTTTTTATGTAATATCGACTGAAGTTAATTCAAATAATTCTATACTTTGAATACATTCATCGTAAATTGGTTTCATTACAGGATTGGTTCCTTTAACGATTCCCATCATTTCCTCTTCATTATGAACATGAACTTTAAACATAATTCCGCTCTTATCAGGCAAAATTCCAGGAACTGTTTTTTCGACATGTGCTGCAGCTTTCCTCATAGCCATCCCCTCTTCAGATTGAAAAAAAGCCATAAATTTTTCAAATTTACCTTCACCCTCTTTAAACTTACCAATTGCTAACATCATTTTTTCCATGATTACACTCTCCTTTATTAAGTTTACTTTAGCTTATTATCTAGCAAAAATATTAATTTTTTTTTTAAAATGTTATGCAAATAAATCATAATTTAGTTTCATCCAGCATTATTCAAAGTCGTATTTAAAATTATGAAAACAATATTTAAAATTGGCTCAAAAAATCACACCCTTAAATATCAAAGAAAAATGTCCGAAGGTGAAGTAAAAAAATGAAGTCTTTTGTTACTGATAAAGGTGAAAAATTACAAAAGAGTAGTAAATTTAAAATTATTGATATTCAAGACTCTAAAGATCAGAAAATTTACAAAATAACTTTGTAATTTTATTCTCTTTTAATATATCATTCACCTGAAAAGATAAGTCCTGATTTAGACTCAACTCAACTTGCTAGGACTTTAAATAAAACGCTAAAGGAGACATATGAAACTTAAAATACAATCTATAAAAGACTATTTTAAATCAAAAAAAGATAGAGGTTTGAAACCATTATTTTTTGAAAAAATAGGTGACCAAAAAACATCTAGGCACCAAATGTTAATTAATTTGGTTAAAATATTAGAGTCTCAAGGATTTAAAATAAAAAATAAGAAGTAAAACTTATTTACATTATTTTTAGACTTCATTTTAAATTACCTTTGGAAAATAACTTGGGACAACTCAAACTTTTGGAAAGGGGCGTTCTGTTGCCCGGCCGCCCCAAAGCCGCGCTTACCTAATTACATTAAGCAGCGAGTGCTAATTCATTATCGTTAGCAATTATTTTAAGTTTCTATATCGAAGAAACGCTTACAACGAGCAAAAACTATATCCTTCAGAGCACGTCAAACCTATATCACCCCCATATAAATTTTTATGGTGGAGGTGTCGGGTACCGCCCCCGAGTCCGATACACCTATTACATACAGCGTTTATTGCCATAGTTGATAAACAACGCAGATAATATAGTCTAATAAATGAATCCTTTAAACATCTATGAAGAAAAAAATCACTAAAGTGCCAAAATTTAAAGATTTTAAAACCACCAGAGCTACGTCGTCTGCTCTAGAAAAAATACTATATAAGCAAATACCTATTTTAGACCATGGTTTTATAAGAGTTATTGACTATATGGGAACTGATCAGTCTATAGTTCAAGCTGCAAGAGTCTCTTATGGTGAGGGAACAAAAAAATTACGTGAGGACAGAGGTCTTATTAGATATTTACTAAGTCATTGGCATACAACTCCCTTTGAGATGTGTGAAATTAAGTTTCATATTAAACTACCTATTTTTGTTGCTAGACAATGGATTAGACATAGAACTGCAAATGTAAATGAATACTCTGCAAGATACTCAGTACTCGATAAAGAATTTTACGTTCCAGAAATGGATCAACTAGGATCTCAATCGACTACAAATAAACAAGGAAGATCAAATACTTTAGATAAAAAATTTGCGAAGCAGGCTCAAGATTTAATTCAAAAGAATTCGGAGCAACTTTATGACGACTACCAAAATTTATTGAATGGTAAACTTTTGAATAACGATGAATACGTTGAAGGGGAAGGATTAGCGAGAGAACTAGCTCGAACAACTCTCCCATTAAATTATTATACACAATGGTATTGGAAGGTAGACCTTCATAATCTCATGCATTTTTTGAGATTAAGAGCAGATAGTCACGCTCAGTATGAAATACAAATTTATGCTGAAAAAATGGTTGAAATATTGAAAAAGTGGGTACCTTTAACATACGAAGCTTTCGAAGATTACCGTTCAGACTCATTCCAACTCTCTAAGGAGGCTTTAAAAATTGTTAAAGATAAATTAGCAAATAAAAAAATTAAGAAGTCTAATTACAAGCTATCCCCAAGAGAGCTTAGAGAGTTAGAGGTAAAGTTTAATATTAAATTATCTTAACTTTGAAATTTTTTTGTGATTGCGTTTGTAATATTTTCAAATTTTAGAGAATAGTCGTCTTTATAATCAAAACAATAGGGCTTTCCGTCATCACAACTTTTAGGGACATTTAAATTAAAAGGTATCTCTTCAATTAAATTTATATTTTCTTTTAGTAATAAAGACTTGGTTTTCGATTCACCAAAAATATATTTTTTTTCATTTTGTTCTTCTAAATAAGACATGTTTTCTACTACACCAAGTATTGGAACACCCACTTTGATAAACATATTAATACCTCTAATGACATCTTTTAATGATAACAGTTGGGGAGTTGTAATAATAAGAGTTCCATCCAGTTTTAGTTTTTGAGACATGGATATTTGCACATCTCCAGTACCAGGGGGAAAATCAACAATCAAATAGTCTAAATCACCCCATATTGTCTTATTTATAAGACCATCAAGCCCTTTTGCTAACATTGGTCCTCTCCAAACAATTGCTTGTTCTTCATTGACTAGGAAGCCTATCGACATCGCCTTTATCCCAAATACTTCAAAGGGCAAAAACTTCCCATCTTCAACTTTGGGTTCCTTATCTCCGATGCCAAGTAATGTTGGGACACTAGGTCCATATATGTCTGCGTCTAAAAGGCCAACTTTGTATCCTTGGTTCGCTAAACTTATAGCGATATTACAAGCTACAGTGGATTTACCAACGCCACCTTTACAGCTTGAAATTCCAAAACAAGTCTTGATATTCATCTATTAAACACTACATATATTGTATCGTGAACAAAAACAAATTCAAAATTTTCGCACTTGATGGCCCATGGGGTTCCTCTTCAGGAAATAACAATAGAGGATCTGGTGGAGGTTTTTCTGGTGGAAACAACGACTCAATTGATGATCTTCTTAAAGATCTTAAAAATAAATATAAGTTTAAAATGCCTTTTAAAGGTGGATTTAAGGGTGTCTCATTTTTAATTTTAATTGCTTTTGTGATTTGGTTGGCAACTGGTTTTTACAGAGTTGAACCTGATGAGCAAGGAGTTGAATTATTATTTGGTAAGTGGAACGAAAGTACAACTGACCCCGGACTTCATTACTTCTTTCCCACACCTATTGGAAAAGTTCTAACACCAAAAGTAGAGGCAATTAGAAAAATTAATGTTGGCTTTAGATCAAGTGGTAATTCTACAAGAGATGTTCTTGAAGAAAGCATGATGCTTACATCTGATCAAAATATTTCGGATTTAGACTATACCGTTCTTTATAGAATTAAAGATGCTGGTCAGTTTTTATTTAATTTAAGGGATCCTGAGGAAACCGTAAAAGTAATTTCTGAAAGTGTGCTTAGGGAAGTTGTAGGACAAACAAACCTTGAAGGCCTTCTTACAGTATCTAGACAGTCTGTTGAAAGAGACTCACGGTCTTTACTCCAAGAGCTATTAGATGAGTATGAAGTCGGAATATTAATCCAGTCTATTCAATTACAAGATGTTAATCCCCCAAGAGAAGTTATTGACGCTTTTGATGATGTTCAAAAAGCAAGACAGGATAAAGAGAGAACTGTCAATCAGGCAGAAGCCTACAGTAACAGAATTGTTCCAGAAGCTAGAGGTGAAGCTGAAAAAATTCTTCAAGAAGCAGAGGGTTATAGAAACAAACTAATTAAACAAGCTGAGGGTGAATCAAGTAGATTTCTTCAAGTACTAGATACCTACGAGCAGTCAAAAGAAACAACTAAGAAAAGAATTTACTTAGAAACTCTAAGAGATGTTCTTTCAGGGTCCAGTAAGATAATGATCGATCAAAACTCTGGAAATGGTGTTGTTCCTTATCTGCCATTAAACGAATTAAATAAAAATAAACAAGGTGACAGTCAATGAAAATGAGAAATTATGTAATCGTCGGTTTGTCTTTCTTCTTTATTTTATTTGCATCAGGTTTTTTCTTTGTTGTAGATCAAACAAAACAAGTAATAGTTTTACAATTTGGTGAACCTCGTGCAGTACATCAAACACCTGGTTTAAAGTTTAAATTACCTTTTATCCAAAACGTTGTTTACTATGATAGTAGGGTTTTAAACTTAGATCCGGCCCAAGAAGAAGTAATCCTTCGAGATCAAAAGCGTATCGTGGTCGACTCAATTGTAAGATACATGATCAAAGATCCTTTGAAGTTTTTTCAAACCACAAGAACTGAATTAGCGTTAAATGATCGTTTGGGTAGGATAGTAAACTCATCAGTTAGAGGTGTGATAGCCCAGTATCAATTAAACGATTTATTATCTGATGATCGTGAAAAAATTATGTCTGAGATTTTTGAAAATGTTCGTGAAGACCAAGATAACTTTGGTATTGAAATTGTTGATTTAAGACTTAAAAGAACTGAATTGACTCCTGAAGTTCAATCAAACGTTTTTGATAGAATGAGAACAGAGAGAGAAAGAGAAGCCAACCTTTTAAGAGCAGAGGGTCAAGAGATATCTCAAAAAATTAAGGCAACTGCAGATAGACAGAAAATTGAAATAATTGCAGAAGCTGAAAAGCAATCTAATATTTTAAAAGGTGAAGGAGAAGCAGCAAGAAACCAAATCCTAAATGATGCTTTTGCAAAAGATCCAGAGTTTTTTGAGTTTATTAGGTCTATGGAAGCTTATTCAGATACTTTTAAAGATGGAACAACTACTATGGTTATATCACCTGATAGTGACTTCTTTGAATACTTTGAAAACTCTGAGGGTTCAAACTAAAATTATCATATATTTATGAAAAGACTCATCTTTTTATCTCTTTTCAATTTACTTTTTCTAACAAATACAACTTTTTCACAATTTGAAAGAGGATACGCTGACTTAGTAGATGAGCTGTTACCCTCAGTTGTTAGTATAGCGACCAGCCAAACAGTAGAGAGGAAAACTAGTCAATTACCTGAACTACCAGAAGGACATCCGTTCAATGATATGTTTGATGATTTTTTTGGTAATCAAATGCCTAAACGTGAAAATTTAACTGGTCTTGGATCTGGATTTATTATCAATGACGAAGGTTATGTAGTGACAAATAATCATGTAATAAGTGGTGCAGATCAAATTACTGTAATTTTTAATAATGGAATTGATGAAATCTCAGCAGAACTTGTTGGAACTGATCCTAAGACTGACATTGCGGTGTTAAAAATCGATCCTTCATCTGTTAATATTCAAAGCCTAAATTGGGGCGACTCAGATGTTTCAAGAGTTGGTGATATAGTTTTAGCGATTGGCAACCCCCTTGGTTTAGGTGGTACTGTCACCTCAGGAATTATTTCTTCCATTAACAGAGATATCGGCGGTGGACCATATGTTGACTTCATACAAACTGATGCAGCTATCAATAGAGGCAACTCTGGTGGACCATTATTTAATTTAGATGGAGAAGTGATCGGAATTAATTCAATGATTATCTCCCAAACAGGAGGAAGTGTTGGCTTGGGTTTTTCAATTCCATCTAAAACAGCAAAATTGATTGTTGAACAAATAATTACATTTGGCCAAGCAAAAAGAGGAAGACTTGGTGTACAAATTCAAGATTTAACTCAAGAATTTTCTGATAGCTTGGGTTATGACTCAACAGATGGAGCTTTTGTAGCTTCTGTTGAACCTAATAGCCCAGCAGCCCTTTCAAACATACAGGCAGGGGATATTATAATTGAGTTTAACAATCAAAAAATTTCATCATTTAAGGATTTACCAAAAGTTGTTGCTGAAACGCCCATTGGAAGTCAAGTTGTGGTAAAAGTTTGGAGAAATGGAGAGATTATAGATATTGATGTTAAGGTTGGTGAATTAGAAGAAGCTGGTAAACTTGCTAAAAATGAGGGAGTATATCTTGATGAACTAGATATTACTGTCGAAGAATTGACAAGTGAAGCTATAAACAATTTAGGATTAGACTCAAAAACCTCAGGTATTTTGGTCAGAGAAGTTGGTGATAAAAACGAAAATTTATTAATCAATGACGTAATTATTCAAGTTTCAAGTGAAAAAATTAAGGATATTAGCTCTTTTCAATCAATTATTGAAAACAGTATCAAATTAAATCGAGATAAATTACTGTTAAGAGTCATTAGAGACGGTAATGAATTTTGGTTAATTAACCCATTCGTTATTGAATAAGTTCCTTTTTGTTGTAGGTCCTACTTGCTCAGGTAAAAATGATTACACTTATGAATTATCAAAGTTAATAGATATAGAAATTATCAACGCTGACAGTATTCAGGTATATAAACAATTAAAAATCTTATCAAATAGACCCACTGAGAAAGAATTAAAGATAGTCCCTCATCATCTCTACGGACACATCAATAACAAAGAATACTCAGTCAATCACTGGATTGATGATGTTAAACAAGTAATTAAAAATATTCAAAGTAGAAATAAGACACCTGTTTTTGTTGGAGGTACAGGATTTTATATTCAATCTCTAATAGAGGGATTATCAGAGATGCCATCAATCAGTCAAAAATTTAAAAAAGATGCAGAGGATTTATTTTTAAGTAAAGGTCCAGACTATTGTTTAAACATTTTAGAAAAATATTATAAAGAAAAAATCTTCCCTAAAGACAAACAAAGGTTATTGAGTCGTTTAGCTTTTTGTTTGGAACACAACGATACGATGGAAAATAATTATGGCAATAAAGTTGCAATCACTCCTAATCCCCTCGTAATACAAGTCACAAAACCTAAAAAAGATCTATATGAAAAAGCAGGGTTAAGATTTCAACAAATGATCAATAATGGTGCTTTAGAGGAGGTGAAATCCCTCTATGAAAATAAAAAATATCTAAAACTCTATATAAAGCCCATGGTCTGCCTGAATTATTATCATGTATTAGAAACAAAATGAGTTTAGACGAGGCTATCTACCTAGGTATTAAAAATACCAAAAGGTATATCAAAAGACAGTTTACATGGTGGAATAACCAAAAATTTAGCCAACTTAATCTGAGAATAAACTATAAAAAAAGCTTCCCTAAAGATTCAATTGAAAATATAAGTATATACCTAAATGGACAATGAAAACGAATATACGGGAGCAGATATTCTACTTAAGGCCCTCAAAGACCAAGAGGTAGATACAATTTTTGGTTATCCAGGTGGAGCTGTTCTTCCTATTTATGATGCAATTTTTGGCCAAAATTTTTTAAAACATGTTTTGGTAAGACAAGAAGCTGGTGCAGTTCATGCAGCAGAGGGATATGCAAGATCAAGTGGGAAAGTAGGAGTCTTGTTAGTGACTTCAGGCCCTGGGGTTACCAATGTGGTAACAGGCTTAACTGACGCACTGATGGATAGCATTCCTATAGTTTGTATTAGTGGGCAAGTACCTTCACATTTAATAGGTACAGATGCGTTTCAAGAATGTGATACTACTGGAATTACAAGACCTTGCACTAAACATAACTATTTAGTCAAAGATGTTAGCAAGCTCTCCGAAACAATTCATGAAGCATTTAAGATAGCTAGCTCAGGAAGACCAGGTCCTGTGTTAATTGATATTCCAAAAGACGTACAATTTGCAAAGTCAAAATATATACCAAAAAAAGACATTAGTTTTAGAGGGCACAGAATTAAAGCTGGCTCTAAAAATGTTGATATAAATTTTGTTCAAGAACTAGTAAATCACATTAAAAATTCTGTAAGACCTATTTTTTATGTTGGTGGTGGTTGTTTAAACTCTGGGCCTCAAGCTAGCCAAGAATTAATTAAGCTCGTAAATAAAACTAATATTCCAATTACAACAACACTTCATGGTTTAGGGTGTTTTCCAGGCGAAGATAAAAGTTCACTTGGGATGTTGGGAATGCATGGAAACTATGAAGCAAATCTGGCAATGAATAAATGTGATTTAATGATCAATGTTGGTGCAAGGTTTGATGATAGAGTAACAGGAAGATTAGATGCATTTTCTCCAGACTCTGTAAAATTTCATATTGATATTGACCAAAGCTCAATTAATAAAAATGTAAAGGTCGATTTTCATACAAATACTGACATTACTTTGACATTAAAAGAAATAAACTCCTATATAGAGTCAAATAATATTGAACTTGAAAAAAAAGATTACACTAATTGGTGGGGTCAAATTAATGACTGGAGAAAAAAAGAATGTCTTCACTATGAGCAAGGTGAAGAGATTATTAAACCCCAACATGCCATCTCTAGATTGTATGATTTAACCAGTAAAAACGACACTTTTATAACCACTGAAGTTGGACAACATCAAATGTGGGCAGCTCAGTATTATAAATTTTCAAAACCCAATAGGTGGATTACTTCCGGAGGTCTTGGCACAATGGGTTTTGGTATGCCCGCTGCGGTAGGAGCGCAAATGGCAAACCCTGACTCGCTAGTTATAGACATAGCTGGAGAAGCATCTTTTCTGATGAACGTTCAAGAAATAGCTACAGCAGTTCAATATAAATTACCAATAAAAATTTTCATTTTAAATAATGAATATATGGGAATGGTTAGACAATGGCAGGAACTACTACATGGAAGTAGATACTCTGAAAGTTATGTGGACGCTCTTCCTGATTTTAAAAAACTTGCTGAAAGTTTTAATGCAGTTGGAGTAAGAGCAAAAAATATTTCTGAGTTAGACGATGCTATTAATGAAATGGTTTCCATAGATAGACCTGTTATTGCTGATATCTGGGTTGATAAAAAAGAAAATTGCTTTCCCATGATACCATCTGGGGCTGCTCATCATGAAATGCTTTTATCAAAATATGATAAAGAAAAACCTGAAAATCAAGAAAAAGGAAAAGTACTAGTTTAATTAATTTTTTTAACCATGTCCTCTACATCTGTTTATCCTACACCTATCAACGCTTTTAAACAGTCCAAGCGAAGTGTCCTTTCTATTATAGTTGATAATGAACCAGGTATCCTTGCACGTATTGTTGGTTTATTTTCTGGACGTGGATATAATATTGAAGCGTTAAATGTAACTGTAGTAGATATTAAAAATAATCTTTCTCGAATAACTATCGAGACATTAGGAGAAGAAAAAGTAATTAGCCAAATTATTGCTCAACTAGAAAAACTTGTTCCCGTTCATAGTGCTACAAATTTAGCAAATTTAAGTGAGTCATATGAAGCAGAAATATGCTTGGTTAAAATTGAATTCGATAACAATGAGCAGGATCAAAAAATACTCAATTTTGCAGATATTTATCGTACAAGAACTGTTCAAAAAAGACAAAATATCGTGGTTTACGAAATTTCAGGTACCAGTGAGCGAATAAACAAATTTTTAGATGACTTAAACACAATCGGTGGTATAAAAGTCGAATTAGTTCGAAGCGGGCCTATAGGGCTCGGTATATAACGTTTTTAGGGGGTAATATGAAGGTTTATTACGAACAAGATGCTGATTTTAACTTAATTAAAGATAAAAAAATTGTAATTATAGGCTTTGGGTCTCAAGGTCATGCTCATGCATTAAATTTAAAAGACTCTGGAGCATCTAATGTAGTTGTTGGATTGAGAGAAGGTTCCTCTTCAATCGAAAAAGCAAAAAATGTTGGTTTGAGGACTCAGACACCTGCAGAAGCTGTTAAGGACGCTGATATTGTAATGTTTTTGGCCCCTGATGAAAATCAACAAGATATTTATCAAAGTCAAATTCATGATAATATTAAAAATGGTGCAGCTTTAGCTTTTGCTCATGGTTTGAATATCCATTTTCAACTCATTACAGCTAGAGATGATTTAGATGTTTTTATGGTGGCTCCAAAAGGACCAGGTCATACAGTTAGAGGGGAATATCTAAAAGGTGGAGGTGTTCCATGTTTACTAGCAGTTGATAAAAATGTAAGTGGTAATGCAAAAGAAATTGGTCTAGCATATGCTTCTGCTTTAGGCGGCGGTAAATCAGGTATAATTGAAACTACATTTAAAGAAGAATGTGAAACAGACTTATTTGGCGAACAAACAGTTCTTTGTGGTGGTTTAATGTCTTTAGTTAGAAATGGATTTGAAACACTTGTTGAGGCAGGTTATGCACCTGAAATGGCTTATTTTGAATGTTTGCATGAAGTAAAATTAATTGTTGATTTAATGTATGAAGGTGGGATGGCCAATATGAGATATTCTATATCTAACACTGCTGAATACGGAGATTATACAAGAGGTCCTAGAGTTGTGCCAAATGAAGCTACAAAAGCTGAGATGAAAAAAGTCCTTACTGAAATACAAGATGGTACTTTTACAAAAGAATGGATGTCAGAGCACAAAGCAGGCCAAATAAAGTTTAAACAAATGAGAGATCAAGGTGCAAAGCATCAAATTGAAGAGGTAGGAGCTAAATTAAGATCAATGATGCCATGGATTGCATCTAATAAACTTGTAAAGGATATCTAATATTGCCAGATAAAGTATTAATTTTTGATACGACCCTAAGAGATGGAGAGCAATCTCCTGGTGCTTCTATGAATCAAGAAGAGAAACTCTCTATTGCCAGATTATTAGAAGAGCTAAAAGTTGATATTATTGAAGCTGGTTTTCCAATAGCCTCAAAGGGTGATTTTAACTCTGTTCAAGCTATTGCCCATGAAATCAAGGATTGTCAGATAGCAGGATTGGCGAGAGCAAAACATGAAGATATTGAAGCAGCTTGGAATGCTGTAAAAAAAGCAAAAAATCCAAGAATACATACTTTTATAGCCACTAGCCCTATACACATGGAATTCAAATTAAAACTAACTGAAGACCAAGTGCTTGACAAAATTAAAGATAGTGTTTCTTTTGCAAGAAACCTATGCCCAAATATTGAATGGAGCTGTGAGGATGGTGGGAGATCCTCGATTGATTTTCTTTATAGGTGCATAGAATTAGCAATAGAAAGTGGTGCATCAACAATAAATATCCCTGATACAGTCGGATATACTTTACCATTTGAATTCGGGGAGATTATAAAAAAAGTTAAAAACAACGTACCAAATATTGATAAAGCAATAATTTCTGTTCATTGTCACAATGATTTAGGTCTAGCAGTTGCAAATTCTCTAAATGCAGTAGAAAACGGTGCAAGACAAATTGAGTGTACTATAAATGGATTGGGTGAAAGAGCTGGCAATGCAGCCTTAGAAGAAGTTGTAATGGCTATGAAAGTTAGATCAGATCTTTTAAAAGTTCAGTCCAATATTAATACAAGTGCTATTTCAAAAACATCAAAACTTGTATCTTCAATTACAGGTTTTCCTGTTCAACCAAATAAAGCAATTGTAGGTGCTAACGCTTTTGCTCATGAGTCAGGGATACATCAAGATGGTGTTCTAAAAAATGTTCAAACTTATGAAATTATGTCCCCAGAGACAATTGGTTTAAAAAAATCTAGCTTGGTGCTTGGTAAACACTCAGGAAAACACGCATTTAAAGAAAAACTTAAAATTCTAGGATATGAAGTAGGTGATAATTACATCAATGAAATTTTTGAAAAATTTAAGCTTTTAGCAGACAAGAAAAAAGATGTTTATGATGAGGATTTAATTGCTCTTGTAGATGACACGCATTTTAACAAATCTAATACTTTAAAACTTAAAAATTTAAGCATCATGTCTGGCACTAACTCTAAACATGTAGCTTCTTTAGAACTAGATTTTAAAGAAAAGCTAAAAGAGGTCAGTGGGTCTGGAAATGGTCCTGTTGATGCTGTATTTAGTTGTATTTCTAAAGTAGTAGGTTTTTCTCCAAAATTGGTGCTTTATCACATTAACGCCATTACACCGGACTCTGATGCACAGGGAGAAGTTACTGTAAAACTTGAATATTTGAATAAAGAATTTATTGGTAAGGCTTCTGATATAGATATTAT